>NZ_CP111057.1 GCF_026250525.1 Chondrinema litorale | reverse complement strand
ATAGGGTTACCCATCTAAGTCGCAGCACAAATAATTTGACTGTAAGTTTTAGGTTTAGCTTCTACCATTCTTTCAAGTAATTTATCCAGAATGGTTTCTCTAAAATTCCTTCGGTTAAATCTAAAGAAATATTCGTTTAGATAATCATTCAACAACTTTTTATCACAATAAGAATGAGTACCTCTCAACCAATTTTTCAAATTCCTAATTTGCAAGTGTAACATGGTGAAGTTTTCCCCTTTGTTTGATAACTGTGAGCGCATGTTTTTGTATAACTTTTTGATAGGTTTATAGCCACTCCAACCATCTGTAACTATGGCTGCTTTTTTACTTATATGGTCTTTGAATATAGGATTTAAGCTCTTAGCACTAAAGTCTTTTATGGGTTGAGCATACCCCCTTCCTGCAATGCCTTCTCTATATTCAATGGCAATCACTACTCTTACTTTTTTGTCTGAATGGCTGCGACCTTGCTCTCCTTCTTGGGGAGTGCCTATTTCAAACTCATCTACATGCACCTGATCTACTAAGGGAAACTTTTTGCTACTGCTCATAGCCTGTTGCACCTTACGTCTAAATAACCAGGCTGTCGTTTGTCTTACACCAAAACGCTGGGCTAAATGAATACTATTTGCTCCTTTTTTATTGGTGACTATCTCGTAAACCATGGCAAAGGCTGTGTCTATACCAAATTTTAACTTATGGAATAGAGTATGAGCTGTGGCAGATTCATCATAACCACAAGCTGTGCATCGTTTACTAAAATCTTGTTTGCCTTTACAAAAAGTAGTATGCCTACATTTTCGACAATGGTATCCATCACTCCATTTCTGATCATGTAAATACGCTAAACACTGTTCTTTTGTCCCAAACCTGCTTTTAAATGCTTTTTCTGTTAATCCTTTATCTATTTTCATCTTATATATGCTTATTTTAAGCTAAGATAATCCTGTAGATCGTATGGGTTTTACACACTGAGATTTAAATGGGTAACCCTATAAAAAAATTAACTACGAGGTTTGTAAGGGCTCTATTTATTTTAAAAAGATAAAGTAAGATCAACAACTCTAAAGTTTGTTGTTTTAATATTAGTTTTAAATGGTTTTACCATAGCATAAGTGACTGATAATCTGTAATTTATCTATCGTTTAAACGAGTGAAATAAGTAAAAAGACGAGGTATATAAGTAATTAAACGAGAAATATAAGGGAATAAACGAGAAATATAAGGGAATAAACGAGCTTTGTAAGTAATAGACCGAGGTGCATAAGGAAAGTACGAGAAATATAAGGCACTGCTTTAATCTTTACTTTAAACGAGTTTTTTAAGGCACAAAAACCCTGTTTTGCCCTAGATTTTGCCTAATTCTCCCTTACAGACCTCGTTTTAACTTGTTTTTAATGCTGCAAGCACTCTACTTTTTTCTATGAATCCACTTAAAAACGAGTGATTTAAGAGATATAAAGCTTAAAATCAGCAAGATAAGTTGCATCTAATATTAAAAACGAGAAATATAAGGCATAATTTAAAATTTCTTGTTTGTTTATATATTACTGATAATCAGTTTATTATGACGAAATAACGAGTCTAATAAGGATTAAATACGAGGTTATTAAGGATGTTTTAACGAGGGATTTTTACCACCTCGTTTTTTTTATCTAATTTCAATCTCGAATTTAATTGAATCATTCTTATGACAAAGTCTAATCCGCATCTGGTAGTTAAGAGTAACAGGCTGATTAATGCAAAATTAAACGGGCTAACATTATCTCAAATCAAATTGATTGAAGTTTTGATTGCTCAGTTGGATAAAAGTCAGGGTGGATTTCACAGACAGCGAGTTTATTTGAGAGACTTTGCCGAAAGTGTAGGCACCAAAAATAAGAATGAATATCAGCGAGCGCGTTTCATTACCAAGTCGATGATGAAGCACGTAATCGAGATTTATGACGATAAAGAAGGTTTAACTCAAGTAAACTTATTTTATAAGATTCATTACCCCAAAGACAAACCTTATATAGAAGCAATTTTTCACCCAGACCTTTTACCATTCCTACTGCAACTAAAAGAGCAATTTACCTCTTACGATATTCGAAACACATTGCCTCTGAGTAGTTTGTATGCAATTAGAATCTATCAGTTTTTAAAACAGTATTTACCAATAGGAGAAAGACGCTTTTCGGTAGATGAGCTAAAAGAGATTTTAGGAGTTGAGCAGAAGTACAAACAATACTATGATTTTAAAAAGAATGTGTTGCTCATTGCGCAAAAAGAACTCAACGAGCATTGCGATCTTACTTTTCAATTTAAAGAGATTAAAAAAGGTAGAAGGGTAGAGTTTGTGAAGTTTATTATAAAGCCCAAAAACAAATTTGTAAATGCATCTAGGCTAAGTAGTGAAGAGGAGGCAACGATTGTAGATGAATTGATTGCGATGGGTATTGCCAAAAAGCAAGCAACAGAATATGCAAGCAGGTTTGATGAGCAGTTTCTAAGAGAAGCCATTACTTACGCCAAAGAGAGATACGAAAAAGGGCATGTGAAAAATTTAGGTGCTTACCTAAACACTTTGATCGAAAATGAGGTAAAAGTTGAAGCTCCTTGGTCTAAAGAACAAGAACAAGAAGCAAATGATAAAAAGAAACAAGAAGCTGCTTTAAAAAAGCAAAGGTTAATGGAAGAAAAGCTAATTGCTACTTTAGAGCAGGAGTATCAAGAATACATCGAATCGCAAATAAAGCAATTAGTAGATAATGCCAGCAATCGCGATTGGGAAGATTTTTACAATTATGTGTCTAAAAACCCAATGATTAAAGGCCGAGTGATTAAAGATGGTAAAATGGACAGAGAAGATGATAATACTATTTTCTGGTTCAGAATCTTTATTTCAGACAGGTTACAGCATAATGACGAGAAAGATTTTATTAAATGGGCGATGTCTAAAAAAGGATATCAGCTTAGAAAGGAAGGTGAAAATTATAAAGTAGTGGCTCGCCAGAATCAGCTTTTTTAATTGGAGAGAAGTTTCTAAAAACGAGTTTAGTAAGGATGTACTTTGATAATCTCTAAAAAAGAGAGAAATAAGGCATATTAGCTATTAAACCCATATTTGGTAAATACAGAACTGGCTAAAAACGAGAAATATAAGGAAGAAATTATTCTGATTTATGAATAGCAAAAGAATTGAACAACTTCAGCAATTATTTGAATCCAAGGTAAAGTATGTAGAAGAAGTTGAATTTTGGGAAGGCAGAGAATTGCAGGAGTTACTAGGATATAGCCTGTGGCAAAACTTTCAAAAAGTAATTGAGAAAGGTAAAATTGCTTGCGAAAACACCGGTATGAGTATTTCAGATCATTTTATTGATGTCAATAAGATGATCGAAGTTGGTAAAGGAGGTAAGCGAAAAATTGCCGATTTAATGCTTTCGAGATATGCTTGTTATCTTATTGCCCAAAACGGAGACCCAAGAAAAGAGATTATTGCATTTGCCCAAAGTTACTTTGCTTTCCAAACCAGAAAGCAAGAGTTATTGCAAAAACACATCAAAGAATCGGAAAGAATAAGAGCATACCAGAAGTTGGGAGAAAGCGAGGCTAAACTTGGTGAGATTATTAGAGGGCAGGGTTTAGACAGACAAGGTTTTGCAAGAGTAATGGAAAGAGGGCAAAAAGCTTTGTTTGGTGGCAAATCGACCATAGAAATTAAAAATGCCATGGGTGTGCCCGAAAAGCGCCAATTGAGAGATTACTTGCCAACCATTACTATAAAAGCGAAAGATTTGGCAAATGAACTTACTCAGTTTAATATTTTGAGAGATGAGCTAGAAGGAGAAGACGAAATTGGAGCTCAACACGAAAGTAGTAATAAAGATATTCGAGATGCATTAACAAGACAAAATGTGCATCCGGAGAGTTTGCCAATTGAAGAAGATATAAGAAGAGTACGAAAACAATTAAAGCACGATGAGTCGAAAAACCTAAACGATAAGAAAAAGAAGAAGTAAATATTAGAATAACTTATTTCAGCTTAAAAATAGCGGTCTTGGTACATAATTAAAGGTACTAAGGCCGCTTTTTTCATAATTACTGAGTACCTTAAATAAGGTGATCCGAGAATCTGATTAATTGATTCTGACTGAGAAAATGCATTTTGAAAAAGATTCTAAATTTTTTTTTGAAAAAATGGGGTCATTTCGGGAATAGGCTTCCCATACTAACATAAGGATGAAAAACTCCTGTAAAATATATGAAAATGAAACTATCCCAAAAACACACTGAGACTACTAAACATCTGTCTTTAGGTAACAACCGTACAGAAAAATTACAATCTGCAAAATCCCTTTTCGATTATAAATCTGATCGAGAAATTTGGTTAGAGTTTAAAAAAGGTAACGAAGCAGCCTTTAATCACATCTACAGAAAATACACCCCCAGTCTTTACAATTTTGCTTACCAGTTTACCCGAAACAAAGACATTATTAAAGACAGCATCCAAAATGTATATATCAGTATTAGGCGCAGAAGGGATAAGCTTTCTGAGGTAAATTCTATAAAGGCTTATTTGTACAAAGCCATTTACCGCGAAATGGTAAAGAAGCTTGAAAAAGAAAGAAAGTATATATCGAATGAAGCATTAACCGATGATTTATTCAATATCGAGCTCTCTTTTGAAGACAAAATAATTGGCGACGAAATTACCGAAGAGATAAAAACGAAGCTAGATAAAATACTTAAACAGCTTACCAATAAGCAAAAGGAGGCACTTCTATTATTTTATGCAGAAGGTTTGTCTTATAAAGAAGTGGCAGAAGTGATGGGATTAAAGAATAGTAAATCTGCCAGAAAACTCATCTACAGGGCACTGGATACAGCCAGAAAAGAAGTAAATACAGGCAATTACTTCTTAGAGATACCAGCCTTAATAATTTTATATGCCATTGCCAGTCAGTCTATTTCACAATGATACAATTGATCAGAAAATATTTTATTTCCCGTAAAAAATCTCTTACCTACATAGATTTTAAACTTGGGGATTTTTTAACAGATGAGTTTTTTAAAAAATGGGTGATTAAACCCGATGAGGAAAGCAGTCATTTTTGGGATAAATGGATTACAAACCATCCTGAAAAGAGGAGGGAAGTTTTACAAGCAAAGCAAATTATCAGCTCATTTCAATATCAAGAAGTTGCCGAACTAAGCGATCAGGATTATACTGATATGTATGAAGCGGTAATGGCTAAAACTTTTAACCCACAAGAAGAATCTACCAGCTATGAAAAAAAGAATAATTGGCTATTGAACGTAGCTGCTATTTTGCTCACCATAGTAGGTATCTCGTATTTGTATTATTGGTTTGAATATTTAGAAGAAAGACAAAGTACAGAATATGTTCAAACCCAGCAGATATTAACTAAAGAAAGTCCAAAAGGAATAAAAACTACACTTACCCTAAAAGATGGAACAAGTGTAAAGTTAAATGCTGGCAGTAAACTCCACTATCCAGACACATTTACTGATAGCATACGACTAGTAGAGTTAGAAGGGGAAGCATTTTTTGAAGTTGAGAAAAGCAATATTCCATTTGTTGTAAAAGCTGGAAACCTGAAAGCAAAGGTGTTGGGTACTTCATTTAACATTCAAAATAACAAAGAGAAAAATGAGATTGCTTTAGTTACTGGCAAGCTGCAAGTTTCAGATCAGGCGGGTAACAGAATTATGCTTGTTCCCAGTGAGATGGTTACCTATGAAACAGATGGTAAGATTCTAAAGAGTAAGTTTGATATAGAAAGTAAAATGGCTTGGACCAGAGGTATTCTGTTTTTTAAAGATGCTGATGGGAAAGAGATTTTTGAAAGGCTTGAAAACTGGTACGGAGTAGAAATAATTGTAGATGAAAAATTCAGGTTTTCTGGCAAATATAGTGGCACATTTAAAAATGAGTCGCTGCATAATGTACTCGAAGGTATTGCGACTACCTCTGGGTTCCACTTCGAAATAAAAGATAAGCATGTAATCGTCAAACCCAAGTAATATGAAAAAGCAAAATACCAATACCTCCTAATGAAAGAGACAGGTATGTTGCGACCATACCTGTCTCAAAATTCAATAAAAAGTAGTCTGGAAAAACTTGCGACAGTCTGCAGCTACTTAATCAGATTTTTTAAGTAAAAATTACAATTACCTAAAGCTCTAAAATATGAAAATGAGTATACTAAAACAAATTATTATGATGTCTAAATACATGTTGTATGGCATCTTCCTACAGGCATTTTTTTGTGGGATGCTTCTGGCGAATGAGGGCAACGCTCAGAAAGAAAGCATACATGATATTTATCTGGCAGTTTCATTTAATAATGAAACATTAAAAAATGCTATAGAGAAAATAGAGCGTGAGACTTCGTTCAGCTTTACTTATAACAATGCATTTGTTGATGTAAATAAAGCAGTGAGTGTAAATCTTAAAAAACGTTCGCTTGCAGATTTGCTTAAAGATATTTCTAAACAAGCAGGTGTGCAGTTTACTAGAATAAACAACAACATTCATGTAGCTAAAAGGGAAGGACCTAATACTGTAAAAGAGGTACAAATAGCTCAACAAGATAAAACTATAACAGGAGTAGTTATATCGGGAGAAGATGCTGAGCCTTTGCCAGGTGTAAGTGTAATTATTAAAGGAACCTCAATCGGAACAACAACCAACCTAAATGGAGAATACAAACTCAGTATAAATAGTAATGATGATGTATTGGTGTATTCCTACATTGGATTTATGTCGCAAGAAATTGCAGTGGGAGCAAAAAGTACTATCGATGTATCTCTTGAGGTGGATATGCAGCAACTAGACGAAGTAGTTGTTATTGGTTTTGGTGAAAGAAATAAAAAAGACTTAACTGGTTCAATATCTACGGTTGGTGCAGAATCAATCGAAAAAATCGGGATGACCTCACCGCAATTTGCCTTACAGGGAAATACAACAGGTGTGCGCGTAGTAAATACCAGTGGTAACCCAAATGAAGCTCCTCAAATTTTTGTGCGTGGTATTGGTACTTGGAATGGTGACTCTCAACCATTGTATGTAATCGATGGACAAATTATTGAACCACCAAGAGCTGGAAACGAAGATGTAATTGGTGGTGGTGGTTTAAGTACTCCTCCAAACCTTTTCAACCTCATTAACCCCAATGATATTGAATCAATCTCAGTCTTGAAAGATGCATCAGCAGCGGCTGTTTATGGTAGTAGAGCGGCAAATGGTGTGGTTTTAATTACAACTAAAAGAGGTAAAGAAGGTGCGCCGGTAGTAGAACTTAATACAAGAACTGGTTTTCAAAATATACCAACTTACGATTTGCTTAACACAGAGCAATTTGTAAACCTCACAAGGGAGATGTACAACAACAATACAAATCCAGATATTACCATCGAAGAAGATTTATATGGTCGTAATGAGCCAGAAGATGCAATTAGATTAACTAGTTACAACCCTCAGTTTGACCCACAAAGCCCGTATTACATTAGTGATGTTACAACTTACGATTGGCAAGATGATCTGGTAAATAAAAATGCTGTTTCTCAGTCTTACGACGTAAAAGTTTCTGGGGCAACAGAAAGAGTTGACTACTATGTTTCTGCTGGTTTGTTTGATCAAGAGGGGATGATATATGGCAATAATCTGAGAAGATATACCGGAGCTGTAAATGTAAATGTGAAAGTGACAGACTGGTTAAAAACAGGCATTAACTATAAATACACCAATCAGGTTTCTCAACTGAATGTATCAGATTTACAAGAAATTGCAGATGTTTCACCTTGGCAGCCATTAAGAGACCCATCACATCCTACGGGTTATGCACCAGTAATTGATCCTTATTTGCTTACCGATACTTGGACTCCATTAAAAATTTACGGTCAGGGTTCTAATGTAAACTATCTGGCAATTACAGATTTAAACTACAGAGACTTCTCTATCGATAGAAGTTTGGGACAATTCTATGCCGAGTTAAAACCAATTAAAGATTTAACCATTAGAGGTAGTTTAAACTTAGATTATACCCAACAAGATAGGTATAGTCTTTCAAGATATTCCACTAATATCTTTAGACCAACAGGTATTGATCCAGCTACTGAGGCAGCAAATGCCCCTAATAGTTTAGGTCAGATGGAACATAGAATCAATAACATCTTCAACTTTCAGTCTGACTTAATGCTTACATACGATAAGCTTTTTGGTACCAAACACAGATTAACTTTAACGGCTGCGGTACAAGATCAGCGACACACATTAGAAACGGAAAACCTGAGTACAGAGAATCTTACCAACATCAGCGATGACCCTAAGCGTGTAGGTTTTGGAAGCGACAATGCAAACAATAACTCATTCTACGGTTGGGGACAACGTTTTTGGTTTGGTTATGTAGCCAGATCGAGCTATGTGTACGACAGCAAGTATTATTTAGACTTCTCATTTAGAAGAGATGCTAGTAATGGTTTTGATGATGATTATCGTTGGGGTAATTTCTACTCTGTATCAGGTGCATGGAGAATTAGCAGTGAGCCATTCTTCGAGTCTGTAACTTTTATAGATGATTTAAAACTTCGTGGTGGTTGGGGACAAGCTGGTAACGACCAAGCGGCAGTTGGTTCTTATGCATTCTTATCTAGCGTAAACACTGGTATTTCTACTTATCGTTGGGGTTCAGGTAATGGCGACCCAATTGGTAATATGAGTTTAGGTGCTGTAGTTGCAGATTTCCCTAACTCGTCTTTAACTTGGGAAATTGCCACAACTACTTATGCAGGTTTTGATGCATTGTTGATGAATAATAAAATCAACCTTACTGTAGAATGGTACAACAGAATTACCAGTGGTATTTTACAGCGTGTAAACTTGCCATTAAGTGTAGGAACCAACAATCCATTATTCAATATAGGTGAGTTGAGAAATACAGGTATTGACCTACAATTAGGATGGAATGATAACATTGGTGCATTCAATTATGGCATTACTGGAAATATCAGTTTTGTACAAAACGAAGTGACAAAACTCTATCAGAGCCAACCGCTAACTACCGATTTCGGAAGAGTAGAAGAAGGTAGATCAATAGGCCACCTTTGGGGCTATCGTGTAGGAGGAATCTTCCAGTCTCAGGATGAAATAGATGCTTACTACTCACAATACGAAGATCAGATAGTTGGCAACACAGATTATGTAGAGGCAGGCGATTTATATTTTCAAGATTTGGGTGGAGATCCAACAGATGCTGAGCCTTTCTACAGTACCACACCAGATGGTAAATTGAATAGCTACGATCAAACAGAGCTTGGTAATACCATTCCCGGTTATACTTATGGTTTAAATCTAAATGTTTCTTGGAAAGGTATCGACTTATCATTGAGTTTTTATGGAGAAGGTGATGTAGATAAATACAATGCGGTAAGGAGAAGGTTTGAAGGCATGTCTGGTGCGGGCACCAATTATTTTGCAACTACCTTAAACCGCTGGACTCCAAGTAATACCAATACCATGATGCCAAGAGCAGTTGTAGGAGACCCTGCTAGTAATGCCAGATATTCAGACCGTTGGGTAGAAAGTGCTGCATTTTTCAGGTTAAATAACTGGCAATTAGGTTACAGCCTTCCTGATGTGCTGCTTCAAAAAGTGAATTATACTGTAAAATCTTTAAGAGTTTATGTTGGAGGCCAAAACAACTTGTATTGGTTTAAATGGGGTGGAATCGATCCTGTTAACGATGAGTTTCCACTGCCAAAAGCAGTCAACTTTGGTCTAAATGCAAAATTCTAAAAGCCTAAAATCAGAATAAAAAAATATGAAAGCGAAAATAAAAATATTTGCAATAGTGTGGTTAACCATCTGCTTTGGTTGTAATCCCGAATTGGTTGATAATCCGTCGTTAGCGCCAACAGAAGAGGATTATTTCTCTAATGCTACCGAGTTTAGAACACAGTTAACCAGTGCTTATGCAGCAATTTATGACCATTACCACTTTGCTGCTCCGTCATTCACTTTTAATGGTTGGGTAGCCGGAACATGGCTGCTACCTGGTGACGACCTCACAGAAACGAATGCTGCCAGAACAAGTGTAGAACTGTTTGATGGTACACTGAACCCAACAAACCAGCAAGTTAGCTTTGTGTTTCAGGCATGTTATAAAATGATCTCAAGAGCCAATGTAACTATCGAAAAAGTAAGAACTATAGACTACTCAACTTACGATGGGGCTGATGAAATTACTATGATGGAAGGAGAAGCCTTGTTTTTGAGGGCTTATGCTTACTTTAAGTTGTTTAACGTATTTGGTTCAGTGCCAATAGTTACCGATAGAATACTTTCAGAAGAAGAAACAAACACACCTAAAAGCCCAGCTATTGAAGTACTAGGTCAGGTAATAGAAGATACCAAAGCAGCCATTGAAGTACTACCTGAAGAATGGGACCCAATGTATTTAGGTAGAATTGATAAAAATGCAGCTAGAGGTTTGTTGGCAAAAGCATTGGTTTTTAGAGGCGACTACGAAGGAAATACTGCTGATTATCAAGAAGCACTAACAGTTTTCAATACCATTACAGCTACTTTAGTCGATAGCTATCTTGACAATTTTAGTGCATATACTGAGAATAATGCCGAATCACTTTTTGAGGTACAAGCCTCAGTGCCTAGTAGTGGGAATAATAACCTTTCACTGCATAACGATGGTGCTTGGAGAGGTGTAGAAAATATGAGTGTATACAGAGGATATATGATGGAGTTTGGGGGTAGAGGTGATTTTAATGATGCATCGAGTACAAAGTTTTTAGTGACAGATAAGTTAAGAGACAGCTTTGGAGATGACCCTAGGCTTTCAGTTTTCTCTAATCCAGAAGATGGTTTCGAAGGTAAAATCTTCCAAAAGTATAACAAGCCAGATGGTGTAAACGAGCTTTCAGGTTTTAATGGTGGCTCAGTGAACAACGAGCGTGTTTTACGCTATGCAGATTTGGTATTAATCGCAGCAGAAGCCGCATTAAAAACCGGTAATGCTTCACAAGCAATTAGTTTGATTAATCAGATTAGAACAAGGGCTAGACTTTGGGGAGAATCTTCTGGCGATGGCGATGGTGTAATTCCGGCAGATTATTCAGAAGGTGAGTCTGATACTAATACAGTGATGCAATGGATAATGAATGAGCGATTTATAGAACTCGCAGGTGAAGGACAACGCTGGTGGGATTTAAAGCGCTGGCATGTAGCTGGTGATATGAATATTTCTGGTTGGGATGGTAGCGATGCCAACTTTAGTACAAATCTGGCTTCGCCAGTACAGTTTGATGTAGATAAACATTTGTTATTTCCGATTCCACAATCAGAAATAGAAAGAAACAGTGCAATAACCGAAAATAACCCTGGCTATTAATCGGGGCTTGAAATACAGGGAATTAGATTCTCTGTGAAAATCATTTTTCGAATTTAAAACCTCTTGATGTTTTGGGAGGTTTTTTCTCCTTTTTTCAACATTAAATTCTCAATAAGAGTAAACTCAATGAACAAATTCCTTACACCCGAACCACAGATTAGTAATTCTTCCATTGTGCCAAAATACAAACAGGTGGCACAAAACATTATCGAAAGAATATCTACTGGTGAATTGAAAGCTGGAGATAAATTGCCATCTATAAGTCAATCGAGTATAGACTTTTTACTTGCCAGAGATACCATTGGCAAAGCTTACAGTAAGTTGCAAGAAGACGGCTTTATCTATTCAGTTTACCGAAATGGATTCTTTGTAACCAGTAAAAGTGAAAAGCTTAAAGTGAAAGTTTGCCTGATTACTGGTGAGATTACAGAAGCTGTTAAAAACATTTACAACTCTCTTTTAAAAGAGCTTGATGCTAAGGTTAAAATTTCTATTTACCTGCACAAACACAAAGAAAGCGAATTGAAGAATATTCTGGATAAGTGCCAGCTTCAGGCTTATCAGTATTACATTGTTTTTCCAAACCTATTTATAGATGATGCTGATACCTCTAAATTACTTAAGGAAATCCCCCCTAAAAAACTGATACTTATAGACAAACAACTACAAGGTATTCAAGGTAATTACTCTTGCTTTTACAAAGATTTATTTAGTGATTTTCAAGAGATTTATACTGCCAAACCCGCTAAATTTAAAAGCTATAAAAACTTTAATTTGGTGTTGCCAGAAGAGTATTTCCCTTTCGAAGTAATTACTTCATTTAAACTATTTTGCAAATCTCAAAAACTAGAATACTGCATTAAAGATGGAATTGAAGATGGAGTTTCAAAAGGCAATTTGTATTTTATTATTTCTGAGATTGATCTGGTAAACCTGATAAAAGTAGCTGAAAGAAACAATCTTAAAATTGGAGAAGATATCGGTATTATCTCATTGTACGACAAGCCATATAAAGAATTACTAGGCGGAGGAATTACATCTATAGATTACAACTACGATGATATTGGAGAAGAAATCGCAGATTTGATTACTTCTAACAGAACTGGACAATTTAGAGCTTTTGCTCAAATAAATATTAGAGGTTCTTTTTAAAGTCTTTAAGGCCAAAATTTAAAGCATTGCTATAAGTGAACAATGCAGTATAATAGCTTTTTGCTTGGTAGAGAATTTTCTTAACTTTCGAATTATTTATCTAAATAGACGAAAATGAGATCATTGAAACTATTATCAGCATTAGTATTATTTTTTATTGCCTCAACTTTACAGGCACAATCTATAAAAGACAAATTACAAGGTTCGTGGAAAAGTAAAAAGAAAGCAGATGGGCGAGAAGTTACTCAGTTACTTTTGGTGAGTGGAGACTTTTTCTCTCTTACTGAGTATGCTTCAGTAGATGGTGACTTTATATCAACCAAAGGAGGTAGTTGGAAAGCAGATGGAGATGAGATTGTTTTAACGGTAGAATTCGATACAAAAAATGCTGATCAGGTAGGTAAAGAAGAAATAGCTCAAGTGAAAGTGAACGGGAAAAACCTAAAATCAGAAAGTGAATATTTGGGCTCAACAGGATGGTTTAATTTAGATAGAGGTGCATCAACCGCTTTAACAAATCCTTGGTTAATTACTGGTAGAGAGCGAGATGGAGAAATTACACGTAGAACTGGTGATAGCCCGCGTAAAACAATGAAAATTCTTACTGGTACTCATTTTCAATGGATTGCTTTTAATACAGAAACTGGAGAGTTTTTTGGCACAGGTGGAGGACGTTATTCAGCTAAAGATGGCGTTTATACAGAAAATATTGAATTCTTCTCAAGAGATAAAAGTAGAGTAGGTGCTGCCTTAACTTTTAACTTTGAAGTAGACGGCAAAGACTGGCACCACAAAGGTAAAAGCAGTAAAGGTGATCCGATTTATGAGATTTGGTCGGTAAGAGAAATACCTGCTGAATAGCCAATACTAAAAACTGATACTTTATTCGAAAAAGATATTGAAGTATCAGTTTTAAAACTCCTTTTTTACCAACAAAATCAATATCTTGCATTGCCTTTAAAGGCACATCCTCCATTAATACCCATCCTCAATATTAACTACTTATTCCCAGTATAAGGGTTTGAATAGGATACATCCTATCTGGAATATCCATAATTTTGACTCATTGTAAATTGATGAAAATACCATACAAATGATTAACAAAACAAGCTTATTTATACTCGTACAATTATTTTGCTTTCAACTTTTTGCACAACAAAAAACAGAATATCAACTCAATCAACAAGACTATTACGAAAAGCCCGGAATTAACCTCATGGTTTTTCAAGATTTTTACCCAGATGGACATCAGGGTGGAGTTACGGTTGTGCAAAATGGGGTTCGGGTTGTTGCCAATGGTGATTTAAGACTAGAACCTACACCGGGGCAATGGTCGCCAGTTCCCAAAAAAGGAAGTACGAAAATCGACAGAGAGAATAATGAAATTGAAGTGCATTTGTGGTACCCCGATTCTACAAAGAACCGCACTGGCTTTAATCCCATTGAATACCCTGACTTAAAGTTTAATTATTGGGTGAGAGTAAAGCCAGAAGGAGCTGGTTTTAGAGTACAAGTTGATTTAGAAGAGGCTCTTCCTGATGAGTGGTATGACAAAGCAGGTTTTAACCTTGAGCTTTTTCCGGGTTTCTATTTTGGTAAGTCTTTTATGATGGATGGCCAATATGGTATTTTTAATAGGCAGTTTAATGGCCCGATTATTAAGAATAAAGATGAGTTGCTACCTCAACCTATGGCTTCTGGTAAAAAGTTGCTCATAGTTCCCGAAAATAAAGAAGAACTGATTGTTTTTGAAGCGGAAAGTGGTTTGGAGTTACTAGATGGAAGAGCAGCCCATAATAATGGTTGGTTTATAGTGAGAGCTGCATTGCAAAAAGGTAAACTCAAAAATGCGATTGATCTGCTCATTACTCCTCATGCTAAAGAAAATTATTTGTACGAGCCAGTGATTCAAGTTTCACAAGTGGGTTATCATAGTGATCAAGAAAAAAAGGTGCTCATCGAATTGGATGCTAGTGCATCAGATTATTCAAAAGTACAGATCATGAAAGTTTCTGAAGAAGGAGGCGTGGTAAAAGTAAAAGAGGGTGAACCAAAAGTTTGGGGCAATTTTCTAAGATACAAATACCTACAATTCGATTTTTCAGAGATTACTGAAAGCGGCATTTACAAGGTGCTTTATGGAGATAAAATGTCGAACCCATTTAAAATTACATCTGATGTTTATGATAGAGATGTTTGGCAACCTACTTTAGAATATTACCTACCTGTGCAAATGTGCCATATGCGTATAAACGATCGGTATAAGGTTTGGCATGACTGGTGCCATCTAGATGATGCCCTAATGGCACCAATAGACTTAAACCATTTTGATGGATATATTCAGGGAGCATCTACCCTAACTAATTACAAATCTATGCAGCAAGTACCCGGCTTAGATGTAGGTGGTTGGCACGATGCCGGCGATTATGATTTGCGTGTAGAATCGCAGGCAACAACCGTAATGAGACTGGCTCAAATGCAAGAGTTTTTTGGCGTAGATTATGACATTACGAGTGTAAACCAACAAAGTAAAATTGTTGAAATGCACCAACCAGATGGCGTAGCTGACATAATGCAACAGATTGAACATGGTGTATTGAGTATTATGGGAGGCTATAAAAATTTGGGTAGATTGTATCGAGGAATTATTTGTTCAGACTTGCGACAATATACTTTGCTTGGAGATGCCAGTTCAATGACTGATAATCTAAAATATGATTCTAATCTTTCAGAAGGGGAGAAGACAGGATCAACTTCTTCTGTTGCAGATGATAGATGGGTTTTTACAGAAGAAAATCCCGGAAGAGAACTTGGAGCAGCAGCAGCATTGGCTATTGCATCTAGAGTTTTGAAAGGATACAATGACGAATTGGCAAAGGAGTGTTTGGATGCTGCTATTCACTATTGGAATCAGTACAATAAGAGCCAGCCAGAAAGGTGTATCGACTTGGCCGCAGAACTTCTGTTGAGTACTGGAAAAGATGAGTATAAGCAATTCTTAATTAGTCAAGAAAATTTTATTGTAAAAAGGATAAGTAGAACAGGTGTTTCAATAGCTAAGGTAAGAAAGCAATTAGCAGGAAGTATTTTGTTGAATAACTGTATAGAAGCTTTAAAAACAGATGCTTTAGAAACTGAAAAGAAAATAGCGGCAACTCCATTTGGAGTGGAGTACTCTCCAAATATTTGGGGTGCAGGTTGGGGTATTCAGAGCTTTGGAGTTAAACAGTTCTTTTTACACAAAGGCTTTCCAGAAATATACCCAAAAGAACCAGTATTAAATGCACTTAACTTTGTTTTAGGAGTGCATCCGGGAAGTAATACAGCTTCATTTGCTTCTGGTGTAGGTTCTAGTTCTGTAATTGTTGCTTATGGGGTAAATCGCGACGAGTGGTCATACATACCGGGAGGTTCAGTATCTGGAACTGCGCTTATTAGGCCAGATTTGCCGGAGTTAAAAGAGTGGCCTTACTTTTGGCAACAAACAGAATATGTAATGGGTGGAGGTGCTACAAATTTTATGTTTTTAGTTTTGGCAGCACAAGACATGTTAAAAGAATGATTGATGAAACTATGGTATGAAGGTTTCAGTAAGGTACTTTTTGTTTTTTTATATAATTCAACTGTACTGAAAGATTTTCGTGAGACTACTCTTAAGACTTATAATAGTGAGAGAGCAGTAAAATGGAAAACTTCTGTAAGATGTTGTTAAAAGAATTGTCTCAATATCCGGGAAAATGAACCTAGCCGATTGTAAGAAAAGATATTAAGATGCGGTATTGAGTTGCTTGGCTTTTGCAAAGCTGAGCGGCTTTTCTATAAATCCTATTACTTTAGGGTTATTGTCTGCTTTTTCTTTGTCGTTTGGATCAATCGAAGAACTCAGCACATATATCGGAATTTCATTCTTAAACTCTTTAGAAGCATAAGCATCTAAAAATTCCCAGCCATTCATAATAGGCATATTAATGTCTAAAAGAATTAAATCAAGATCAATTGGTTTCTCGATCAGTTGATTTAGCGCTTCTTCACCATTTTTTGCAGAGAAAATTTCTAACTGTGGATACACCTTCTTTAATATTTTTGAAGCTGTAAGCCGGAAAATATCATCATCATCAATCAAAAGTATTTTATTAATCATCGATTTTAAAATAAACTTTAAAAATACTACCTTTTCCTAATTCACTTTCAATTTCGATTTTTCCACCCAAAACATCAATCTGCCTTTTAGTCATAAAAAGTCCCAAGCCCTGACCATCACTTTTGTTTGAGTGGAATCTAGTCCCTAATTTAAAAATTTTATCTTTATATTTTTCAATATCGAGACCTAAACCATAATCTTGAACTATGATAACTATTTGTTTGTGATCATGTTTGGCAGTTACTTCAATTTTTTTTGAATAAGGTGTTGTACCGTATTTAATAGCATTTGTAATAAGGTTATGCAGGATGCTATCCAGATAGGCTGGTACTGTTAATAAGTTAAGATTTGCAGGAACGTTTAATATAATTTCTGCTTTGTGATCGTCGATTACTGTTTTATTAAGTTCGGTAATTCTAGTAAGTGTTTCAAGTACATTACATTGAATTTTGTGTTTTTTAATGCTCTTTTCTTCAAGGTGAAGGAGTTTATTAATATTATTAATGGTTTGATCTAACTTCTTAGTCGTTATATGAAGCATGTAAATAAACTCTAAGTTTTTAGGGTCATCCATTATTATTTCTGTTAAACCAAGCAGGTTGGAAACAGAAGATCTGATATTGTGAGATGTGATATATGAATATTCTTTAAGGCGCTTATTTTGACTAATAGTCGATTTTAAGACATGCTCAAGTTCAATTTGTTTATCAATTAGGTCTGTAATATCTCTTTTAGTTACAATGGAGTATAAAAACTTGCCTTGCTCATCATTAATTGGAGTTACCTCATAGTTTATCCAGCATTGTTTTTTAGTTTTTGTAACCGCTTTTACCGTAGCATTAAACATCAAATGTTCTTTTAATGCTTCATGCAAAGATTTAATAATATTTGGATCAGTTTCTTCACCAGAGGTTCTTTCTCCCGGTTTGTATCCAATTACTTCATCTGGAGTGTATCCTAAAACTTTGGTGAGTGCAGAGTTAGCCCAAGTTACATTGCCATCTTCATCACAAGTTAAGATAATGTCTGCTGTACGCTCTGCAATATTTGCCAGTTTTTTAATCTCATTTTCAGCTCTAATGCTTTCAGAAATATCTTCGAAAGTGCTAATAATTTGAATAACCTCTCCCACATCATTAAACATTGGAGTAGCACTGGCTTTTATCCATAAATAATCTTTTGCCGGATTTCTTCTAATTCCCATTATAAAATCCGTAACTGTTTTTTTATTTTTAAAAGCATTATATGGAGGGAATTCTTCTGTTTTTATACTTTTCCCATCTTCTGAAATAGCATCCCATTCTAAACTATTCATTTTATAATTCTTGAGAATGCTCTCATCCATGTCAAGAATCTCTATCGCTTTAGGGTTCCATTCCTGAACTATAAAATCTTTGTCGTAGAGTAGTACACCAATTGGCAGGTTTTTAAAGAGTGTTCTAAATTTTTCTTCACTAGCTTTTAAGGCAGCTTCTGTATTAACCCTTTCAGTAATATCGGTGAATGATGCTACCGAAGCATACATCTTTTTGTTATGATCAAATACAGGTCTGGAATTAATAGAAATATACTTTCTTATTTCGTCTCCAGCATATATATTCATAATAAAGTTATCAACACCTTTGCCAGTGTTGAGTGTAACCATAGAAGGATGTTCTTCAGGTTTTAATGGGGTTCCTTTATCGTTAGTCGATCG
The DNA here is from genome assembly GCF_026250525.1 of Chondrinema litorale. Lineage (GTDB taxonomy): Bacteria > Bacteroidota > Bacteroidia > Cytophagales > Flammeovirgaceae > Chondrinema > Chondrinema litorale. The sequence continues at coordinate 144,191 of NZ_CP111057.1, read as the reverse complement.
CCAACGGGGGTCGTATGAGTCTTTGCCTTTTAATTGATCGGGAGTGAGGTCTAAAATTTTTGAAGCAGAGTTATTGGCCATTATAATTGTATCGTTCAGGTCTTGTACAACCAGACCTTCTCCTATAGCACTTAAAATAGACTCATAAAGCTCTTTACTCTGTCTTAATTCTCTTTCAATATTTTGGTGTTTTTTAATAGACTGTGCATGATCTATACGCATAGCCACCAATCTGGATATGGTACTTAATGTTTCAACATGCTCATTTGTAAAGAAGTCTCTATCGTCGTGCTCAGAGTCAATTACACCAATTACTTTATTATCTACAATAATAGGCACAGCCAATTCGCTTAGCCTTGTTTCAATATCTACAATATATCGACTGTCTTTACTTGTGTCTTTAATCAATACAGGTTTCGCATTGGTATATGCGCTTCCGACAATTCCTTTATCTATAGGTATTTTAATGGGATTTTTGATAGTTTGGAAATCTAGCATTTTAGACCCATAAGCTGCTACCTGTTCGAGGTACTCATGTTTATCGTCAACCAGATAAATTACACAATCAATAAAGTTGAATTTTTGAATTACATTTCTGGCGATTTCCCAAACGATTTCTTCTAAAGTATTTTTAGAAAGGATGTTATACGCAAACTCATTAATAGATTTTAGATAATCTTGTGTTTCGAGGAGTGTTGCATTTTTAGATTTTAACTCTTTTAGAAGTTGCGTTTTTAGATTATCATCTTCTTTTACTTTTGTAACATCTCTAAAAATACCCTGAATACCATTAATTTCTCCATTTACATTATAAACTGGAATTTTAGTAACTTCTACAAATTTGGTTTCAGAACCATCTAAAGGTGTGTTTTCTTCTATTGTTACTAGTATTTCGCCACTTTCTATTACTTTTTGATCATCCATATAATATTTATCCGCTAAATGTTTCGGGAATAAATCATAGGAGGTCTTACCGAGTATTTCATCGGTATCTTTGTTTAGAAACTCTTTGTAGAAATTATTTAAAAAGGTAACTTTTCCATTAAGGTCAATTCGGTAAATTGCATAAGGTAAAATAGATACCAATGACTGAAACAGTGCTTCACTTTTATCTAAAGCATTTGCAAAAATATTTTTCTGCTGTAAAGTGTAAGTCGTCGAGATGAGGTCGGCAATAGAAGAAATATAACTTTGCTCTTCAAAAGACCAATGTTTGTGATTTTTGGTGGTTTCGGCACAAATTACACCGAGTTGAGCAGAGCCGTTCATTACCCGTATATCCAACATCGACTTTATATTATGCTCACTTAAGTATTTTCCTTTAAACTCAGAAGTTCGAGCATCTTTAGCCGCATCAAATACAGCTAAGTTTCTAGCGCCTGTTATTGCTTTAAAGTATTTTGGAAATTCCTTTTTAGTTAAGATTTCCCCTTGAGTTTGCAGTAACTTTATTCCATCGTAAAAATATAAGCATTCTATCTCATCATTTGGGGTATTGTATTTCCAAAAAGATATTTTGTTTACGCCAAGTATTTTATGTGCTTCTTGTAAAATTTTTTTAATATAAGTGCCTATATCCTCTTGATCTAGAATGCCCTCTCTAGATAAGTGTAGCAATGAGGTAGTATGTTTTCTCTGAGCAAATTCTCTTATTTTGGGCTCAGTTATATCTCGGGCAACCGAAAAGTTTTTCTTTTTTTTATAATCGATTACTGAGTTCCATTCGAGCCAAACGTGGCCACCATCTTTTTTTATGTATCTATTTTCAAATCTTAATGTAAGTGCTTTACCCTTAGTAAGTGCTTCGGCTTCTTGTCTGGTTTTTTCCAGATCATCTGGATGTATAAACTCTAGAAAAGTTTTACTGTAGAGCTCCTCTAAAGAATAGCCTAGCACTGTTTCCCATTGAGGGTTGAGGAGTTCAAACTTGTTATCAAAATTAGAGATGGCAATAAGATCATTCGAAAGATTGAATATCTCTTTTAAATCTTTATTGAGTTGTGGAGTATTATCTTTTCGTACGCATCTTGTTAATGTATAACATATATCTTCTTTTTTTATGAGTAGAGACTCACAATGTAATAATATAATATTACCGTTTGAGTGGTTATACCTTGTTAGGTAATTTATTTTTTCTTTGTTGCTTTCAAAAGCTTTAGTGATAAGTAAGTTTTCTTGTTGTAGGTCATTAGAAGATATAAAGCCAGTTCTATTGGGGTTTTCTATCGTTTTAACATCTATACCTAAACTATTCCAAAAAGAATCATTAAACCACTCTTGGTTGTTGTTTTCGGCAATGCCAAACCAAATGCCTCCAGAAGAATTTTCTTGCATAAAATCAAAAATCTTAAGATCTGATCTTACTAATTCGTGGAGCACAACCCTTAACGATCTGTTTAAATCTTCTTTCATGTTCTATACATTCATCATGAATGCTTTTTATACAATTTAATTAATTTGGTAAAGAAACTGTAAAAAAAAGCATACCATTCTCAAGTCATCATCCAAATTTTATATCTAAACTGATACTATTCATCAATAAAAACAGCTATAATCCTTAAATTAATTTTACAGTAAATTGTTTGCTAAAAATGCAAATTACTTTAGTGTGGGTGTAATAACTAATTAATTGTATTTTTTTTATATAATGCTTAATTATTTTTAATTATGATTAATTTTTATTGCAGCATTTCAACTATTGGCTTATTAAGCTATAAGTAATCATGTTAAAAAATACTCTTCTTAAAATGTATAATTAAATCCCTTTTGTGATATTTTTATGGGCTTGTGTGGATTAAAGTATTACTATTTGGAATGGAGTTAGAGCTACTTTTGACGAGATATTTCTTAATAATTAAGCTTGAAGATTAAATGGTAATATTCAACCGATTTTTTTTGCTCTTACAGATTCTGCAAATAGAGTCTGAAAAACACTTCTGATGGGTCTTTTTTTACTTTGTTGGTGTGACATAATCGTGCTACAAAAATAAATAGTTAAAGTGACTCTCTAGCAGCTTTTTTTTAGATGCTTACCTAATGTTCACCTGTGTGTTTACCTCATGTCAACTAAACAAATTACCTACCATAGGTATACTTCCTTTTATTTGTAATAGCGGCTTTCGGTTAAAACTATGTAAACCTTTGTTTACGATGTTATGCTTCTTTAATCGAAATTACTAAACCTAAACAAACATTATTTATTAGATAATAAAATTTGTTCTATGCGCTTAGAATTTATCAAACAGGTACACAAACCTGTGTCTTTCAAATGTACCCGACCTGATAAATCGAGTACCTACATGTTAATCTTTCATCCTTTTAATTTTGAGCGTAAACTCATCCACTATGCTATAGAATCTGTATTAGGATTTAACCATGCCTATTTTGGTCTATTGAGTAAAGGCTATAGCTTAAAAGATTTTGAAACCCCTCTTTTGTTTAAAAATAATATGCTCAAACCAGCCAACTTGCCAGTTCAAGCGATACAGTCCGAAATACTGGCAGGCTTGTTTCATGTTGAGTTAAACGATAATACTGAAATAGAAGACTTTTTGAGTATTGCAAAAATTACTTTTGAAGTACAACAAATAAAATTCCCTAAGCTCAGCAAAAAACAGATTGCCGAGGTTAGGGAAAAAATAATTCAATTGCTTGTTCAATGGAAAAAGCTTCAAACAGGTGAAATACTTTTACTTGAATTTCGATTCAATAAAAATATTTCAAAAGACAAGCCGTCTAAACCGAAGTTACCGGAGGGTTAAAAATGCCTTTCTCTACCTGCATTAATACATCCAAAATAGTAGTTTCGGTTTCTATATTCATTTTCTTTCTTAATCGGTGTCGTGCAGTTTTTACACTATCTGGTGAAATACTAAGTACGGCAGCCGATTCTTTAATATTCAGGTTCAATCTCACCAAGGCACAAAGTTTTAACTCTTTTGGACTCAGGTTCGGGAATACATTCACTAGGTTATGGAAAAAGTCTGGGTGTACACTTTCGAAGTGCATTTTAAAGTTTTCCCAGTCGCGGTCTATACTCACATGTTGCTGTATCTGATTTTTCAACTGTCTAAAATCTTTTGGCGACCATTGCTTCTGACTTTGCAAAGACTCAATTTTCTCTTGCAACTCTGTCATCAATTCATTCTTCTGAATAAAATTCAATGTATATGATGTAAGTTGTTGGTCGCGGTGTTCTAACTCCATTCTCAGTTGCTGCTCTTTAAGTTGGGCATTTTCTTTAATGGTAGTCATAAGCGCTTGCGAGTTTTTTAACTGGTCGTGCTTTCTGTTTACTTTTAATCGTTGCCATCTAAAAATAAAAAAGCCTACAATGAGCAGTAAGAGAATGCTAAGTACCAAAATGTTTATTTCAAGCTCTCTGATCTGGCTGTTACGGTTTAAAAGTTCAATTTCGCTTCGTTGAAGAGCTAATTCCTTTTGCTGTTGCTCATTTTTAAATTTGGCTTCCATCTCAACAATGGCTTCTGTTTTTTCTTTGCTCAACAAAGAATCTTGTAGTAAGGCATAAGTTTCAGCATACTCAAAAGCTTTGCGGTAATTAGCCATTTCTTTGTAAATGTCAGCTAAAGTAGCATGCAGTTTTGTTTTAACTCTAAGTTGTTGGCTAACCAATTTTAACCCTTCCAAAGCTTCTTTTTCGGCTTGTTTATATTGCCCCTTATCACAATACATAGAAGCCAGTGCTTCATGAATTTTGGCCTGACCTTCATTATCGTTTCTGCTTTCATAAATATCCATGGCCATTTGGTAATACTTTTTAGCATCGTTCCATCTTTTTTGTTTGGTAGCCAGTGTTCCAAGATTGAGGTATATGGCATCAGACATAAAAGTTTGCGAAGTAGTATCGATGTGATTAATTACTTTAAGCCAATAGTACTCGGCAGAATCGTATTGCTCAGTTTGAAAGAAGTTGGCTCCAATATTAAATGTTACTGAATTAATGCCGTGAATAAAATCAAACTCCTTATCAATTTCGAGTGCTTTCTGGAAATAGTAATTAGAGTTTTCGTAATGCCCCCAACGAGCATGGGTAATGGCAATTCCATTATATGCTTTAGAAAGTTGATTCGAAAAATCGAAGTTATCTGGCTCACTTAACTGTAATGAATCCAACAACCTAATACTTTGCTGGCTTATTTCTATTGCAATCTGAAAGTCACCTTGTCTTCTGTAAATAGAAGATAGGGCAATCAATATCTTCCCTTTTGTAAGTGTTAAATCTGTTCGATCTGTTTTCTTTGGAATTCTTTCTAATGCTTTTTCGAGAATTAGTTCTCCATCTTTCAACTTGCCTTGTTCTCTTAGAATAAGTGCTTTATATCTTTCGATTTCTAAGCTTCCAGCTAGTGAGTCCATTGGAGCTAAAATAGAATCTGCAACATGTGTGTAAGCCATCGCCAATTCAGGCTCTAAGTGATATAGGCTATCTAATTGCTTTTCTATGTATTTGATTTTGTCATGATTTACTGAAAACTGTTTCAGTTCTGAGAGCAGTGGTTCTGTAGTTTGAGCTTGTAATGCGCCTTGTAGTTCAATTATTAAAAAAATTAAAAAGACACTAGGAAAAAATATTTTGTGTTTCGTCATGAGGTTGTCACATATTTATGTGTGAGCAAACCTACATTCATTTAAGCATAGTATCAATCAAAACAGGTAGACAATAGGTAAACATTGCAAGTATACAATATGTATACAATATGTATTAAGTAATTGATTATCAGAAAATTATAAAATGACAGGTTTTGCAAGGGAGGTTTACAAGTTGGGAATATTTAAATTTTTAAGCTTTTAATTGTTTACGAGAGACTAAATCAAAATCTGTTTCAATTTACTAGATATATTTACCAATTAGTAAAACCTCAAACTTATTCTAGATGGAAACTCAATTTAAACTTGCTGCAGAAGAAGATATTCCGCTAGTACTGGATATGATGAAAGACTTCAATGAGATTTATAATTATCCATTCGATGCTGAATTGGGAAGTATCAATCTTAACAAGTTAATTAATAACAAAGAGCTAGGTAGGTTTTGGATAATTTATCAGGGAGGTTTAATTGCTGGTTATGTCGCACTCACCTTTGGGTTTAGTTTTGAGTATAAAGGGCGAGATGCTTTTATTGATGAATTGTTTTTGAAAGAGAGTTTCAGGAATAAAGGAATCGGTAAGCAAACAATGGAGTTTTTAGAAAAGCAAGCAATTGATTTGGACTTAGGAGCCATACATATGGAGGTAGAAAGAGAAAATGATAAAGCGATGCGCTTGTACTCGAAACAAGGCTATGGAGATTTTGATAGAAATATGCTCACCAAAAAGTTTAAATAGGTTTTACGCTTGGTAACCACTTATATAAAATAATGCTTCTTCGTAATTTTTAATACTGTTTTTTAAAAGTTTGTGGGTTAAATTGGAAGGAAAACTAATTCCCGATTACCCAACAAGCTTTGTAAAATGAAGATAAAACTTTTTTACCTCTCTCTTTCACTCTTATTTCTAGTAGGTACCAAAAGCGTTGCCCAGCATAATCCTTCTTTTGAAGAAGTACTTTCTTTACAGTCGGTGTCAAACCCTGAGGTTTCGCCAGATGGGCAACATGTTCTTTTTACCAGACAAACAGTAGACTGGAAAGAAAACAGGTATGATACTGAAATTTGGATTTCTAAGTCTGGGGAGGAACCATTTCAATTAACTAATAATCTCAAAAATAGTAGTTATGGAGCACGTTGGTCGCCAGATGGCAAATGGATTGCATTTCTATCTAACAGATCAGATAAAACCCAGATACAAGTAGTAAGAACAGATGGTGGAGAAGCCTTACAAGTGACCAATACAAAAGGTAATATTTCTAGTTTTGAGTGGTCGCCAGATGGAAAGCAGATTTTGTTTTTGCAAGAAAAAGACTCTTCTAAAGAGACAAAAAAGCGAGAGGATAAATTTGGTGGCTATGCTGTTGAAGATGCCGAATATAGCTTAAGTCAGCTTTGGCTGATAGATTTTAAACCGGAAAATTTGAATCTCATGCTAAATCCGGAGCAAATGGAAGATTCGGTTTTTAAAGCCAGTTTAGAAGCTAAGATATTAATTGATAGTACCGATTTTACTATTACCGGATTCGAATGGTCGCCAGATGGTAGTAAAATCGCTTTTGATCATCAACCTGATCCACTAATAAATACTTTCTTTAAATCTGATATTGCTATTTACGATGTAGCTTCTGGTGAGTATAAAACATTAATTGATAACCCAAGTGCAGATGGATTTTTAGCTTGGTCTCCTGATAGCAAGAGTATTTTATATCAGTCGAGTTTAGACGATACTACATCAAACTATTATCTCAATGGGAATATTTTCAAGATAAACTTAGATGGTTCTGGAAAAAAGCAACTGGCTAAAAACTTTGATGAAGAAGTTTACATAAGAGCTTGGAATGATGCAGGAATTTTTGGTGTAGCTTGGCAAAAGACAAATAGGGCAATAGTAAAAGTTGATTCGGAATCTGGTAAAGTAACTTTGCTAAAAGACTTGCCAAATAGAGTGTATGACTTCAGTTTATCAGACGATGGTAAAAAGATTGCTTATACAGCCGCTACCAATAGCGACTTACCTGAACTTTATCTAGCTGACTTTCCTATAAAATCAGCAAAGAAAATCACCAATTCTACAAAGCAAATTGATGATTGGTCTGTTGCGAATAGTGAAGTAGTGTCATGGAAAAGTGAAGATGGAACTGTAATCGAGGGGGCTTTATACAAACCTCAAGATTATGATCCTGCTAAAAAATATCCTTTAATGGTGGTGATTCATGGTGGGCCAACTGGTATTTCTGTCCCTCAACCAGTACCTTCTTATGTTTACCCAATTGTACAGTGGCTAAATAAAGGAGCTTTGGTTTTGAGTCCTAATTACAGAGGTTCTGCTGGCTATGGTGAAAAGTTTCGCTCGCTTAATGTGAGAAATTTGGGAGTAGGTGATGCTTGGGATGTGCTTTCGGGTGTAGAAAGTTTGGAAGATAAAGGCATGGTTGACCCTGAAAAAGTAGGTGCAATGGGTTGGAGCCAAGGTGGATATATCTCAGCCTTTCTCACAACTAATTCAGATAAATTCAAAGCTATTTCCGTTGGAGCAGGTATTTCTAACTGGATGACTTATTATGTAAATACAGATATTCATCCATTTACAAGACAGTATTTAAAAGGAACTCCTTGGTCAGACAAGTCGATTTATGAGAAAACTTCTCCGATGACCAACATTAACAATGCTTCAACGCCAACACTTATTCAGCATGGAGAGTTTGATAAACGCGTGCCCCCAGCGAATGCTTTTGAGTTATTTCAAGGTTTACAGGATGTGGGAGTAGAAACCAAGCTGATTATTTATAAAGGTTTTGGACACGGCATTAGCAAGCCAAAAGAAAGACTGGCTGCAATGTGGCACAACTGGCAATGGTTTGGCAAATACATTTGGAGTGAAGACATTAAACTACCAATAGAATAATATTAACTGATCGTAAACCTAGTTACTCAAATTATGAATGAAATAGAAGTTCTTTTGGCACAGACAAAAAGTACACATCACTGGATGGATGAATTGATTTATTCCATTCCAGAAGATAAATGGGGAGTTACACCTGAAAATTTAGATACAAATGTGCTCTGGCAAGTTGGTCATTTAATTATGAGCGAAGCATATCATGGAGTGTTTTGTATCCAAGGCTTTCCGATGGATATGGTTCAGCAAATGCCACTTAGAGATTACTCGAATAGTTTTTCATTTAATGAACCGCCTGTTAATGCAGTAGGAAAATTTAAACCAGAAGATTTAAAAAAACATCTAAGAATTATTCAAAATAAGATACTAGATGTATATGATACTTTAAGTCTAGAAGATATGAGTAAACCTTTGGAACCTACCAAAGTGCCACATCCAGTTGCTAAAACTAAGTTTGAAGCATTGTCTTGGAATGTGCAACATAATATGTGGCATTGTGGCCAATTGGGAATTTTAAAAAGAATGGTGGATGAGCGTTACGATTTCGGTTTGAGAAAACCCGAATAAATTTTCTTAAAAAAAATTTATACCGCTTGTGACGAATTTAATTTTTTAGCTACTAATCTTAATAAAGAGCATAAGTAGCAAATGAAAACCTGCAAAAAACATTTTGTTAGATTAATAGAGGAGCATCAGGGGATAATTAATAACCTCTGTGCTATCTATTATAACAATACGGAAGACCTACACGATACCCGGCAGGATATTATTCTACAGCTCTGGAAAGCCTTTCCATCTTTTAGAGCAGAATCAAAAGTAAGTACCTGGATTTACAAAGTGAGTTTAAATACCATTCTTTCCAAAAAGAGAAAAGAAAACAGGCAGGGCAAAAGTGAACCAATGGAGCTGATAACTAATAATGAATTTATAAATCAGCAAGTCTCCTTCTCTTTTGACGATAACCTGCAATTGTTAAATCAGCTAATAGCCACATTAAAGGATACAGACAAGGCGATTATTATTCTTTTTTTAGAAGGATATAAAAATAAAGAAATGGCAGAGATGCTTGGTATTACTACTACCAATGTAAGTACCCGCCTCAATCGAATTAAAACAGTGTTGAAAGAAAAATTTAAAATGATAAGTTATGGAGCCTGATCATTTAAAATCTGCTTGGGAAATGTTGAAGCTGCAAAATACACAACATCACATAAATGGAGAGCAAATCTTCGCTATGTTGGATGAACCTGAAACCTCACCCAGTTTCAGCACATACAAGATACTAGCAAATACTGTTTTGCTTTTTGTAATCATGCTTTGCTGCCAAGGAGGATGAATGACCTTTCTTTAATTTCCTACATTATTTGGAATGTTGACCCCCGAATTTTTCCATCGATTGATATTTTGCGTTGGTATGGTTTAATGTGGTCTTTGGGGATGTTTGCTGCTTTTAAAGTAATGACATACATCTATCGCAAAGAGCAACAATATGTGAAAGAAACAGATCAACTATTGGTTTATTTGGCAATTGGAGCAATTTTAGGCGCTCGTCTAGGGCATATCTTTTTCTATGATTTTTCTTATTACTGGCAACATCCAATTGAATTATTGCCTTTTCGATTCTCGCCCGAATTTGAATTTACTGGTATAAGTGGTTTAGCAAGTCATGGAGGAATAATAGGGGCTTTTTTAGCTTTATTGTTGTTCACTCATAAATACAAAAGAAGTTATCTTTGGCTTTTAGACAGGTTAATTATTGCAGGAGCTTTATTAGGTTGCTTTATAAGATTTGGTAATCTTATGAATTCAGAAATAATTGGAATCGAAACTAATGTAAAATGGGCATTTATTTTTACTAAAATTGATATGCTTCCCAGACATCCTGCGCAACTATACGAATCTATATTCTACCTATTTACCTTTATCTTGTTGTTTACAGTCTGGTATTCTCGAAAATTCTACAAGAACAATGGTTTCTTATTTGGGTTGGGAATACTACTTATTTTTGCCCAGCGATTCTTTATTGAGTTCTTCAAGGTTGATCAAGTACCTTTCGAAAAATACCTTCCTTTAAATATGGGTCAATTGCTTAGTGTACCTTTTATTTTAATAGGATTAGCATCCTTAATATTAAGCATCAGGCTATCTAAAAAAAATGTATTAATTCCATAATTAGATAGTACTAAACTCATCCTCAGCCCAATAATTGTTTAAAGGAGTTTTAAGAGTATTAAACATATCTTAAGCATTATTCCAACTTGGTATAATTTTTATTTACTTAAGCTAAGATTATTAACATAAGTACTTTTTATAAGTATTATGAGAATAATATATCTTCTTATTTTTTAAATCTTTGCTTTTTGTTTAAAAAACAAAGATTATCCTCAAAAGTGTTAATTTGTATAATATGTAATGTTTGTCTAACAATACAAAAACGTAAACCTTTTAGTGCATATCAGAGCGGAAATCTCTAGGATTTTTCCGATATTTTTCTCAAATTAATAAAAATATTCCCCCATGTTATAGTAGAAATTTACTTGCTAATGTGTGCGTTCGAGCATTAAACAAAAAGTTATAGCTATAAGCTATTATAGTTTATTAATTAACGCTAAAAGAGTTGCTTTTTCAAAGGCATAACAAATTGTTCAAAAATGAAATACCTAGAAAAAGAAATATATGATAGGATTCAGACGGGTGATTCTTTTTTTAAAACACTAACAGAAACACTAACTAACGGATTCTGGTATTGGGATTTAAAAAATCCTTCGAGCAAGTGGTTAAGTGCTGCTTTTTGGAAAGTATTGGGGTATGAGTTAATAGAGGTTGAGGAAAAAGAACTAACATGGAAAGATATTCTTTCTAAAGAAGAATATGAATGTGATCTCGATTATGCTAAATTTTTTCTTGATAGCCCACAAGCACACTATAATAAAAGTATACCTTTTCAGCATAAAGATGGCAGAATAATATGGATAAAGGCATCTGGTAATGTACTGCAAAACAATAAACAAGATGGCAGTAGAATGTTAGGTTCTTTTCATCTGGTAATTGATCAGCAGCTCATCCTTCAAGATTCGTATATTGGAACCTACGAAATGAATCTGATAGATGGCAATGCTTATTATAGTAATGAATGGGTAGCTTCATTAGGCTATGAATATGAAGAGATAGCTCCATTAAATATGGATACTTGGCAAAAGTTAACCCACCCAGACGATTTTAAAAAGACTGTTACCTGTATGCAAGATTATATAAGTGGGAAAATACCTTCTTATAGTGTTGAATTCAGGATGAAACACAAAAGTGGTAATTGGATATGGATAGAAGGAAATGGTAAAATAACAAGACGCAACACAGAGGGTACACCACAATGGATGTCTGGCTATTATAAAGATATTACTGAGTCTAAACAAAAAGAAGGCGATTTAAAAAGAGTGAAAATCTTGCTAGACAAGAGTTTTGAGATAGCACAGATTGGAACTTGGGAGATAGATTTTGTGAACGAAAAACTCCATTGGAATAAAGAGACACGAAATATTTTTGAAGCAGACGAAAACTATGAGAGAGAATATTCAGACGGGCTCATGCATTACAAAGAAGGATACAGTCGCCTCATATTATCAAATGCTTTAAACAATGCGATAGAAAAAGGCGAAAGCTTTGATATAGAAATTGAGATTATTACTAATAATAAAAATGTGAGATGGGTAAGAAAGGTGGGGTTTCCTGTAATAGTGAATGGAAGATGCGAGAGTGTTTATGGAATTTTAATTGATATTGACAGAAAAAATAAGCTGATTCGAAACCTTCAATTCCAAGAAGAAAGGTTTAGAGGAGCATTTGAAAATGCTGGTAATGGCATGGCAATCACATTTATAGACGGTAAATTCCAGAAAGTGAATAAAAGCTTTACACAGATGCTTGGTTATACCGAAGAAGAGTTATTAACCAAATCATTTAAAGATATTACCCATCCAGAAGATTTAAAAAGAGATGTAAAGTTGGTAGATAAGCTATTGTATGGTGATAAAGATTACTACCAAATAGAGAAAAGGTATTTACATAAATCTGGCAAAGAAGTATGGGTTATGCTATCTGTTTCTGTTGTAAGAAATGAGAATAAAGAGCCGATACATTTTGTGGCTCAAATTACTAATATAACCCAAGAAAAAGAGGCTATTAGAGATAAAGAAAAAAGCGAGCGTAGGTTTAAAGAAATCTTTGATAATACTTATCAGCTTATGGGTTTTTTAGATTTAGATGGTGTAATACTCGAAGCGAATCGACAAGCTCTAAATTTTGCAGACTTAAAAGAGGAAGAGGTTATTGGCGTAGAAATTTGGAAAACTAAATGGTGGGAAGGGCAAGAAGAAGATCAGAGAAAACTGAAAGAAGGTATAAAAAGAGCAGCTGAAGGAGAGTTTGTGAGATTTGAAACCATCAATAACGATAGATATGGTAATAAAGTAACCGTTGACTTTAGCTTAAATTCTGTTTTTGATGATGAAGGTAACGTGATCTCCATTATTGCAGAAGGTAGACCAATTCAAGAAATGGTAAAAGCCAGAAACGATTTGGCAGATTTAAATAGTAGACTTAAAAATATATTAAATGCCAGTGTACATGTTGGTATTATAGAAACAGATTTAGAGGGTAATATTACTCTTTTTAATAAAGGTGCCGAAAATCTGCTTGGTTTCAACTCAACAGAACTTGTTGATCGAGCGCATATTAAAGAATTTTTACCTCGTGATGAAGTAGTAAAAAATGTGCTTAAAATAAGACGAGATGATACACTAGATATCGATAACTTTAATATAGTATTAGAACATATAAAGGATTATCCATTACATTATGAAGAATGGAATTTCATAAGAAAAGATGGTAGCAGATTTCCGGGTATAATGACCCACTCACCAATTTATAATAAAGACAGCGAGTTGCTGGGTACCTTAGCTATTATAACAGATTTAACTAAAGTAAAAGAAGCTGAAGCAGAGATTAAAAGCCTTCACGAAGTTACCAAAGACCAGAATGATAGGTTAATTAACTTTGCCCATATTGTTTCGCATAATTTGAGATCGCATTCTCGTAATTTATATGTGCTTTTAGATATGCTTAGAAATCAGCAGCCTCGTATAGCTGAAAATGAGTTTTTCCCACTGATAATGAAAGGCTCTGGCAATCTAAAAGAAACTATAGACCACTTAACAGAAGTTGTTGCCATCAATACTAGAACCGCAGACAAATTAAAAACTATCCATCTGTCTGAATATGTAGATAATGCAATAGTAAATGTGAAAGGGTTGGTGATGCAAAACACATGTTCTATCAGGAGTTATGTAGAGCCCGATTTAAAAGTAATGGGCATACCGGCTTATATAGAAAGTGTGGTACTAAACTTCCTAACAAATTCAATTAAATACCGCTCTACCAAGAGAGAACTAGAAATAAAAATTACTGCAATAGAGCAAAAAGATTATATAATGCTTTGCTTTGAGGATAATGGCTTGGGCATCGACTTAAAAGCTCATGGCGAAAAGCTATTCGGTTTATATAAAACCTTCCATGGGAATGAGGATGCCAGAGGAGTTGGACTCTTTATTACCCGAAACCAGATTGAGGCAATGGGCGGTACAATTAAGGTAGAAAGCGAATTAGACAAGGGAACAACTTTTAAAGTATTCCTTAAAAAGGCGCATGCTTCAAAAGATGTTCTTGTCTAAAGTTATATTTTATTTCTTCACTACAGGCTGCGTCCAAGCAGTTTCTGTATCTCCTGTCTGGTAAGGATTTTCTTTTAATTTGTCAGATATAATCTTTGCTCTCACAAACAAATCTCCGTCTTGCAAAGTGTATGAAGCTTCTGAGCCTTCAACTTCATTAAATAAAGTTCCTATACTGTTTTCTGCTTCAGAATTTCTATGCCCCCAAAATTGTATTGAATACTTTACGCCTTCTTCTGGTTTCACTTTAATGTCTAATGTATTGCCATCAAAAGATAGTGATTCTAATGTTACACCTGTAGTAGAATAAAAATCTCCATTCTCCATAGCTGTTACTATCGATTTTGGCGAAAGGTCTTCAGCCTGTACCATTACCCAACCTCTACCAGCATTACTTTGCTCACTATTCATTACCAAATAACTGTGTGCATCGTCAACTGCCAAACCATATAGTAGCGGTTTGTTACTGTTTAAATAAGAAACCTGAACCATATCCCAAAGGGTTTCCATACTTGGTCTTAATGAGTCTCCATAATTATGTACAGCAGGGTGCCCGTTATATACTTCAAAAAATCTTTCTCCATTTAATTTCATAATATCTTCTGGAGTAATTGCCCAAATAAAATTAGGGTGATTAATATGCAAAAACATAGGTATACCGGTGCTGTCTCTTTGGGCTTTTACTGCATCGAGATTATTTTGTAACACCTCAGAGACTGAATTACCATGTTGTGGTTCAATTAACTCTTGAATGTTGGTTACATTCATATGGATTGGTTTTCCATCGTAACCATCAGAAACTTCTTCAGATTGAATAATGAGGAATTTATCTTTCTCTTCGAATAGTGGGCGGTATTCTTCTAATGTTTTTAGTTTAACCAACATGCTCCCAGAAGTATCATTTTTATACTGTACCCAATCTTCACCATACTTCTCTAAATACTTCTGAAAAGCATCTTGATACATTCTTGCTTTTGGGATCAACTTCCATTTTTCTCCTTTAGCAATAATGTTATGTTCAGACAGCACTATAAAATCATAGTCGTGTGTCTTGTACCAATCCATTATCATTTCAGGATAATCATCTCCATCGCTCCAAAAAGAGTGTGTGTGCAAATTACCTTTGTACCATTTTTTTTCGCTGGTAGGTTCTTGTTTTGGAGACGAGCAAGAGGCAATAAAAATAATTGAGAGTAAGTAAAAAAAGTATCTAAAAAACATAATGGTTTGGATGTGATGAACTTGTGTAAATATAATCTGTGCAATGTTTAACTATGTGAAGCAAAGACTAAATTAAGTTTAACATATACTTAATTTAGATAAAGTAATTGAAGAATTACAGCTTTACGCATACCTTAAAGCAATTTTTTAATAGATACACATCTTTTACTCATGAAAAAACTGAAACTTACAGGGTTATTCTTCCTGATATCATTTGTTGCATTTGCACAAAGCGACCTTACTACAGAAAATGTAATACTGATTACTTTTGATGGCTTTCGTTGGGAAGAATTATTTACCGGTGCTGATCCTGAATTGATTGAAAATAAAAAATATGTTGAGGATATTGAATCCTTAAAATCAACTTTCTGGAAAGATGATGCACTAGAAAGAAGAGAAATTTTGATGCCTTTCTTCTGGAATACAATAGCTAAAGAAGGTCAGATTTATGGTAATCGTAAGTATAAAAACTTTGTAAATATTAAGAACAAACAGTGGTTTTCGTATCCGGGCTATAACGAAATACTTTCTGGGTTTTCTGATGATGATCGCATACACAGCAACGATAAAATTGAAAACCCAAACAAAACAGTTTTAGAGTTTATTAATAATCAGGAAGCGTATAAAGGAGAAGTTGCCGCTTTTGGTTCGTGGGATGTTTTTCCATACATTATAAATGAAGAGAGAAGTGGTATTCCTGTAAATGCAGGTTTTGAATCTGCCACTGGTAATGATTTAACAGATACTGAAAAACTATTAAACAAATTACAAGCGGAAGTGCCGAGCCCTTGGTCGTCTGTAAGGTTAGATGCTTTTACCCACAATTATGCTTTGGAATATCTACAGAAGCATCAACCAAAAATGTTGTTCATCTCTTATGGCGAAACTGATGATTTTGCCCACGAAGGTAAATACGATGCTTACTTGTACTCAGCACATAGAACAGACCAGTTTATAAAAGAGCTTTGGAATTGGACACAATCTCAGGAGCAGTATAGAGGTAAAACTACATTTATTATTACTACAGATCATGGCAGAGGTGCTATTGACAAGTGGAAAGATCATGGTATAGAAGTAAAAGGTGCTGGCTCTATATGGATAGCCGTAATGGGACCCGACTCAGAGGCTTTGGGAGAAGTTAAATCTAAAGGTCAGTTGTACCAAAATCAGGTGGCAAATACTGTAGCAACTTTATTAGGTCTTGACTATACCAACGAAAAAGAAGTAGGTAAGTCAATTAGCTCTGCAATTAAAAAAATGGAAGAATAATTAATTTTTCATTCCTTTATTATATTTTTGAGAACTGCTGAATAATTTTCTGGAGTTCAAATTATATAATCAGAATAAACAAATAAAAGGCAGGGGATAGGTAAAGCATTTTACACCCTGCTTTTATAATGGGTAAAATCCCTGTATAGATTAATTTCCTTTTTTATTAAAAGGACAGGCATATCCCAGCCACCAATGAACCAGCAAAAAGCTATGCTTAGTGTATAGGAAACACTTAACTATCTATAAATACAGTTTTCAAGAATATTCAGCTTCATTTGTTAGTCTAAGGTTTGTAATTGAGCTTTCAGTATCAATCTAAGGTATCGTATTTAATATTTGAAAATGACGCCTACCTAAGTTTGACTGTAAGTATGCAAATAGGTTAACAAACTACTACCGGCAGATACTTTAGATTAATTTAATCTTGGGTTTCTTCTAATCAATTGTATGGGGTCTATTAAGGCCACTTAAGTAAATTAATTAAACTAATGAGTAAACAAAGATTTCTTTCACTGGATGTTTTTAGAGGACTAACAATTTTTTTAATGATCACGGTAAACTCTCCAGGACTTGGAGCCGAACCATTTGCATTCTTAGAGCATGCACAGTGGTTTGGGTTTACATTAGCAGATCTGGTTTTCCCTTCTTTTCTATTTGCAGTAGGTAATGCAATGAGCTTTTCGATTAAGAAATTTGATAGCGATGCTGATTTCTTAAAAAAAGTATTAAAAAGAACTTTCCTTATTTTCCTTTTCGGATACCTCATGTATTGGTTCCCATTCTTTGTAGTGGGCGAAGATGGTTCAATAGGTATAAGTCCAATTAGCGATACACGTGTAATGGGTGTGTTACAAAGAATTGCTCTGTGTTATGGTTTTGCAGCTATCATTGTAAGATACCTATCGGTAAAAATGATATTAATAGTTTCTGCATTTTTACTTTTTGGATACTGGATTATACTTTACCTATTTGGAGTACCAGGCGAAGAACTAACTAAAATGGGAAATGCAGGTACTTTGCTAGATCATTTCATACTAGGAGATAGCCACCTTTACCATGGCGATGGTGGAGATGCATTTGATCCAGAAGGTATATTGAGTACATTGCCATCTATTGTAAATGTATTGTTTGGTTATTTGGCAGGTTTATACATTCAAAAAGGTGGTAAAAACTATGAGACCATTGCCAAGTTGCTAATGGCTGGAGCTGTTTTACTTTTAGGTGCTGTTACATGGGATTTAATGTTCCCGATAGGCAAAAAACTATGGACTAGTTCATTTGTGCTATATACAGTAGGTATCGATTTACTCATGATTTCTTGCCTTATCTACCTCGTAGAAATTAAGAATATAAAATTTGGGGTTAACTTTTTCAATATACTTGGTAAGAATCCACTGTTTTTATATCTGCTCTCAGAAATCTTATACATGACCATGCGAATGATTTATGTAGCACCAGATTTAGATACTTATGGTTGGTTTAGTATAAAAATATTTCAAACAATTGCACCAGGTCCAATCGGTTCACTTTTAATGGCTTTGGCATTTACCATGGTTTGTTGGCTGGCAGGTTATTGGCTCGACAAGAAAAAAATATATATCAAAATATAATTCAAACATAGAGGAGGGAGTATTACTTCCTCCTTCACCTATCTTGAAAAAACGACACAAATTTACACTGAACTTTTTAGGAGTTTTCAATCTATTTTATGTAGATTTAGCTTAATAAGGGAAATTTTTGAATTTTTCAGTGATCTTCCTTCCTAGTATATCATGCTCAACACATATACACTATCTTAAAATTTGAATGCATTAGCCATCTTTATTTTGGCAGATGATTAGACATTTTAATCTAATTATTACCAAACTGAATTAACCAGCTAGCAAGTTAGCACAGCAACATTTATTAGACTTAGACACCAATTTTATTAACAGGTTGGAGTAATGGTTAAATTTCGGTTAACGATTAATTAGTGTATTTAATAGAATAGTAATATAGAATTTCGATGTGAATTATTGATTATTCCGACCTTTGAATCCAAGGTATTCTTTTATGTATTGCCATGAACCTGAATGATAGTAAACTCTTTTGCGAATTAAAAAATGGAAGCAGTGATGCTTTTGAGCAACTTTATGTGGCTTACAAAACGCCTGCTTTAAAGTTTTGCTTTTCCTTATTAAAAGATATGGACGAAGCAGAATGTATGGTGCAGGATGTGTTTATGCAATTATGGATTAAAAGGGCGAAACTCAATACACAAGCAAACTTTCAATCTTATCTTTTCTCCTGCTTAAGAAATAGAGCATACGACCATTTTAAAAAGATTAGAAGAAGTGAGTTAGCAATTGACAACCTAAGTAGAAAAATCGAAACTTTACAACGAGTAAATGAAGAAGTAGATGATACTTTAAAAATCGAATCTCTGCAAAAGGCTGTAGAAGAATTACCTACCAGTAGAAAAGCAATAGTAAAACTTCGCTACGAAGGAGGTAAATCTTATAAAGAGATTGCCGACCATTTAAATATTTCTAGCAATACTGTAAAAAACCAGTTAATTAAGGCTAAACATTATTTGAGAAGCCATGTAGATATTAGTTTGGTTATTTGTATGCTAATTCCATTAAAATCTTTTTTTGAATAAAAGTTGATTATGTTCAGTAATTCTATTTACCTGTTCAAGTAATGCTTTCCCGCTTTGCATTGTTCTCATCTGTTTTTATTAAAAAATTTTATCTGTTGAGATCACGCCAATGTTAATTAAAAAAAAATCATAAATTTTTTTCAAAAGTAGATAGTCCTTTTTTTTAGCCGCAGAGTATTCAAGAAAAGAAGAGTCAGATAAAAACAGTCAGTAATTTTTTATTATAATACTTCTGATTTTTAGGATACAGCATACAAGTTATGAACACAGAAAGGGAGAAAATTAGAAAATTAATATCAGATTATCTTTCCAATAAGATAGACTCTAATCAACTCAATCTATTTTTAGATGGTTTTGATAAAAAAGAAATTGAGGAAGAATATGATTTTGTGCTCAAAAATCATTTTGATAATCTGGTTTTGACTGAAGGCTTTGAACAAGAAGAAAATACAGAAAATAATGAAAAGCTCATAGAAGCTAGGAGTATTATACAGAAAGATCCGGCTAAAAGTATTGGATTTAATGGTACGAGTTTATGGTCTTCTGTATCTGGCATTGCTGCAACGATTAGCATCATTTGCTGTGCAGTAGCAGTATTATGGGTAACGACGCAAGAAAAAGCTCCAAAAGAGGAAGACTTGCCAGTTATCAGTTTTGAAGAAAGATACACGCAACCCGGTACCAAAGGTTCTTATACATTGTCAGATGGCAGCTTTATTCATTTAAATGCAGACAGTAAACTAAGTTTTCCACAAGAGTTTAATGGCAAAGAGCGATTAGTTAAAATGGGAGGTGAAGCTTACTTTAAAGTAAAAAGAGACGAAGAGCGACCATTTGTAATTGAAGCTGAGAAAATAAAAATTAAGGTGCTTGGTACTTCTTTTAATGTAAAGGCTTACGACGAAGAAGATGAGATAGTAGTAGCCGTAGAAAGCGGTAAAGTAATGGTTACCGATCTAAAACAAAACTCGAAACAATTCATACTTACTAAAAATCAAAAGCTGGTTTATAGCAGAGAAGAAAATAAATTTAAAGTAACTGATGCTAACATCAGCTCAGATTTGATTTGGCGAGAAGGAGTTTTAAAATTTAATAATACTCCTTTTTCTGAAATTGAAAGAAAGCTGGAAAGGTGGTACGGGGTAGATATACAAGTAGAAGATAAGTCAGTCTATTCAAGAAAAATTTCGGGGGTTCATAAAAATGAAAACCTGAAGGCGGTATTAGAGTCAATCAAATTTGCATTTGGTATCGACTATAAAATAAATGGAAAAACTGTGAAACTAAAAACATTTTGACTTATGATAACAAAGTGCAATTCATCATAGTGCAAAATATTGAAAATCGCATTGGAACGAAATTTTGGCCGATCTCATCCAATGCGACTAATTCAAGAATTAAATTATTAATCCCAAACCCAAAAGTATGAAATTTAAAACAATTACTAAAAGATTGCTAATGCGATTGTTTTTATTAGCAGTAATTACGACCATAGGTGCGAGTTTCGTTTCGGCGGAAAACTCCCTCGGTCAAAGTCTGAAAAAGACTGTTGTCAACCTTGAAAATAAACAAGGCAGCGTATCCGACATAATTAGTGAAATTACGGAAGAATCAGGATATGTATTTCTATATGAAGATCAGCTTAAACGTGAGTTAAAGCAGAATGTAAACATAGAAAATGCAGCAAATCTATACGATATTTTAACAGATATTTCTAAACAGGCATATCTGGAATTTAAAGCGGTAAATCATAATATTACTATTCGTAAAGCCAAAACTACTACTACCAATATTGCAGAAGTGGTAGAAGAAAAAATGGATGTTACTATTAGCGGTATTGTTTATAATGAAGAAAATGAGCCACTAGTTGGTGCAACTGTTTTAATTAAGGGTACAACTCAAGGTACAGTAGCAGATATATATGGTAAATTTAGATTGGAGGTGCCAGATCAAAATGCAGTACTTCAGGTGAGCTACATTGGCTACGAAGAAAAAGAAGTTCCAGTAGGCAGCCAAACTTATTTTGAGGTTACACTTATTCCATCTTTACAACAATTGAGTGATATTGTAGTAACTGCTTTGGGTATTAAAAGGGAAGAAAGATCTTTAGGTTTCTCAGTAGGTAGAGTAGATGGTGAGTCGGTTTCAAGAGTTGCACAAGAAAACGTATTAAATGGTATTGCTGGTAAAGTGCCAGGTGTTGTAATTAACTCAACTGGTGGTGCTGGTTCTTCAGTAAGTATGGTTATTAGAGGTGCAACTTCATTAAATACAGATAACCAACCATTGTTTGTAATAGATGGTGTACCCGTTGCCAATACATTAAATAATGTTACAGAGTTTGGTAATAGAAACTCAGTGGATTATGGTAATGCTATATCTGACCTTAACCCAAATGATATTGCAGATATTTCAATCTTGAAAGGGCCAAGTGCTGCTGCACTTTACGGTTCAAGAGCTGCGAATGGTGTAGTACTTATCACTACAAAATCTGGTAAGAATTCAAACGGTATGACAGTAAATGTAACTTCAAGTACTGTGTTTGATAACCCATACAAATACCTAGATTTCCATTCTAAATTCGCAACAGGTGTTAGACCTTATACACCAGACAATAATCCTTACGGTGTGTTAACAATCGACGAAGGTTCTGCTGCTGGTGTTGGTCCGAGATTAGATCAAGGTTATTACGCTATTCAATGGAATAGCCCAGTTGATGAAAATGGTGATGCAATTCCAACTGAGTTAGTATCTCACCCGAATAACGTAGCGAACTTTGTTCAAACTGGTTTTAACACAACAAACGGTGTTTCTATTTCTAATAATAATGAAAAGATGAACTACCGTTTAGGTCTTACTAATATGAGTAGCGAAGGTATTATTCCTAACTCAGATTTATTTAGAAACAGCTTCTCTCTTAACTCATCAGTTAAAGCAAAAGATAACTTAACGATTAGTAGTGTTGTAAACGTAAACAGAACTTGGTCTAACAACAGACCTGCTGGTAACAGAGGTGCTAACCCGTTAGAGTGGGCTTATAAAGTTTCTCCACATATCGATATTCGTGATCTTCAAGATTACTGGGTAGACGGACAAGAAGGTTTACAACAAATTTCTCAGTCTATAGGAGATTACAACAACCCTTACTTCCTTGCTTACGAAATTAACAACAGCTTTACTAGAGACAGAGTTTTCGGTAACTTAATGGCTGAGTGGGAGATTATACCAGATTTAACTTTAATGGCAAGATACTCACTTGACCAATACAATGAAGTAAGAGAAACAAAAGGTGCTAATAGTTACGATAGAGACGCAAACGGTATCTATGGTATAAGCAACCTAAAAAGATATGAGCGTAATGCAGACTTCCTTTTAACTTATAATAAAGGCTTAGGCGATTTTAGTTTTAACGTATCGTTTGGTGGAAACACAAGATACAACTTTGCACAGTCTGCGTCTGTATCAACAACAAGAAACAATGGTTTAACACTGCCAGGAGTATATACAACTGGTAATATTGTACCTAACACGCAATCTCTAAGCAGTAGCAATTCAGAGAGAGTTGTAAACAGTTTGTATGGTATTGCTAACATCGGTTATAAAGACATGATCTATCTTGACGTAACTGCAAGAAATGACTGGTCTAGTACTTTACCAGCAGAGAACAGATCTTATTTTTATCCATCTGCTGCATTGAGCGTATTAGTGAACGAAGTTATTCCAATGAGTAGTTCTATAGATATGTTTAAACTGCGTGCTGGTTGGGCGCAAGTAGGTAACGATGCTCCAGTTTACTCTTTATATCCAACTTTAGATAATGTTGGTTCTTGGGGAGATGTTCCAAGATATAGCTACTCTCAAAGTTTATTAAACCCTAATCTTAAACCTGAGATTGCAACTTCTTGGGAAGCTGGTGTTGACTTACACTTATTTAGCAACCGCTTAAGAATTGAAGGTACTTATTATCTTTCTGATAACGAAAACCAAATTCTTGGAATTTCACTTCCTGCATCTTCAGGTTATACGTCTAAAAAAATCAATACTGGTTTAATTCAAAGTAAAGGTTGGGAATTGTTAGTTGGAGGTACTCCAGTAGAAACTGAAAACTTAAGATGGGACTTAAACTTTAACATCTCGAGAAACAGAACTAAGATTGTTGAGTTGAGTGATGATCTTGACATATTTACTTTCTGGACAGATGCGAAAGGTGGTGCATGGACTTACGAAGGTGAAACCATTGGTGATATTTATGATAATGAATTAGTAAGAGTAGAGGATGAAAATTCTCCATACTATGGTTATCCTATTCTAGACGAAAATGGTTCTTGGCAATCAATCGATGCTGAAGACTCAAAAACAAAAATCGGTAACTTTAACCCAGATTTCTTAGCAGGTTTACAAACTTCAGTAAGTTATAAAAACTTTACCTTAAACATGACTTTCGATTGGAGACATGGAGGTCAGTTTGTTTCTCAAACATACCGTTACAGCGAGTCTGATTTAAAAACTCAAAGATGGTTAGATCAACTAATCAACCCAGACGGTAGAACAGATGCCGAGTTGAGAGACTGGTTAGTAGCTAATGAAGAAACGCTTATTAAAGATGGATTTAACTTAGTAGGTGGCCCTGGTGATGAGTATGGTGGTTATCCTTTAACTTATAATGTTACAGTAAACGACGGTGTGTTTAACCCAGGTGTTATTGCTCAATACGATGAAGATGGAAACATTATCGGTTATACTGAGAACTTAGGTGGAGAAGATACTAAATACATCCCTTATGCAGATAACTATCCTTGGGACTTTACAAAAGCAGCTACTTTCGATGCAGATTACATTAAACTTAGAGAGATATCATTAGGCTATAGCCTTCCTTCTTCTTTAGTTAGCAAGTGGGGTATACAAAGAGCAAGTGTTGCTGTATTTAGTAGAAACCTTATTTTATGGACAAAAGCTAAAGTGGGTATAGATCCAGAAAATGCTTTCCAGCCAGAATCAAGTACACAAGGTGGAGGTATCCAGTTTAAGCAGGGTATTGAACGATACAACGTAACCCCTTGGGTTATTCCTGTAGGTGTAAAACTTGACTTAACCTTTTAATTGAGACTATAAAAGCATTGAATTATGAATATATTTAAAAAGAAACAGATACTATTTTTATTCTGCCTGCTATTCTCGGTTTTTGCTTGTGAAGACTTGGACGAACTAGTAGAAAACCCGAATGGTATAGACCCAGAAAACTCTAACCTTAACTTAATACTTTCTACAGTATTAACAGAAACAGGTATGACTGTGGTTGATCTTGGTTATGGTGATATTGCCGGTGTAATGCAACATACACAAAAAGATGCTTGGTTTTCTGGCCACAACGATTACGATTGGTCAGACCAAAGCTGGGCTGATTATTACTCAATACTTGTAGATAATGAGAAGGTATACGAAAAATCAGTTGAGCAAGGCTTAGAATTTCAGCAAGGTGTTACTATGGTAATGAAAGCTTACTTATTCGGTACAATTGCAGATTTATGGGGTGATGCACCTTTTACTTATGCAATTCAAGGTGATTTGGGTGGTAGTGAATACTTAACTCCTGCTTACGATTCACAATCAGAAATCTATCATGGTATTATCGAATATCTTCAATCAGCAAACACATTGCTTTCTAAAGATGCAGAAGAATACGATGAGATTTACGAAGAAGGTGATGTATTCTATGAAGGTGATCCTGCAAAATGGAGAAAATTGGCAAACTCTCTTATGTTGAGATACTACATGAGACTTTCAGAAAAAGAACCAACTTTTGCTCAAAGTGGAATAGAAGCAATTATGGCAGACCAAAACACTTATCCTGTAATTACAGAAAGTGGAGACGATGCCTTAATGGATTTCTTATCTGATAAAAGTGAAAACTCTTGGCCTGGTAACTCAGAATTAACTGATGTAAGTGGTAGTGAATATAGAAGGAAAAAAATGTGCGCTACTTTGGTAGATAAAATGCAAGAGCTTACAGACCCTCGTTTAGAGCTTTGGGCACAAAAAGTAGAAATTCCATTAGTAGTAGACGAAACTTTATCTGCTGGTACAGATACTATTATTGATAATGTAAGATACCTTGCTACAGATGCAATTGGCGAAGAATCAATTGATACTGATCCTGAATATGTAGGTCTTCCTCCTTCAGTTTCAGCTTTACCTTCTTCTTATAACTTAAACCCAACTCCGGGTCAGTTATCTTACAACCCTCATGTATCTTACTTAAACGAGAGATACACACAAGCTTCTGGTGATTTCTTACAATCAAGGTTATTAACTGCTTCTGAAGTAAACTTTATCTTAGCTGAGGCAGCACAAAGAGGTTGGTCAGTAGCTGGTGATGCGCAGTCTTATTACGAAGCTGCAGTTTTAGCATCATTTGAGTATTGGGGAGTAGACGATCAGTATTCAGATTATATCTTAGGCGAAGCTGCTTTTGATGGAACATTGGCTCAAATTATCGAGCAAAAATGGATTTCAAACTGGGCTGCTGCTTCAGAATCTTGGTTCGATTACAGAAGAACAGGTTATCCAGAACTAGTAGCAGGTCCTGCCGCAGACCGTTCTGTATTGCCAGTAAGATTCTATTATATGACTGATGAATTACTGATTAATTCAACTAATGCAAACGAAGCTGTTGATGCGCTAGAGGAAACTTCTTACACTCAAGCAGATGGTAAAAACAGTGCTTGGGCTAAGTTCTGGTTATTACAAGGAACAACCAAACCTTGGTAAATCATATTTGAAGGGTAGTGAAAACTGCCCTTCACCTTTTATTTTAATCAATCTCAAAAAGCAATCAGCATAAATTTTATTTTATACTAACACCTTATTATGTATTTAAAAGCTTACAATCACCTTCTCTTTTTATTAGCATTATTAGTTTCTTGTAATGTGAGTGATCACCATCACCAAGATGATCATAACCATGAACACACCAATAAATACAATGATTACTACGATGGAGTAGTAGACAAAATCCTTTTTCCCTCAAAAACACCAGACAGAGTAATTCTAAACTTAACAGAAAATCCAGTTGAATCTGTGGCTGTAAACTGGAGAACAGATACTACTGTAACTGCTGGAGTGGTAGAATTTACCTTAGCCGATCCGGGCTCAAAGTTTAGAGAAAATGTAAAAAGCATTAAAGCAGAAACTACATTGCTAGTTTCCCAACACGAAAAAGAACCAGAGATTTCGGCTAACTATCACGCTGCAATTATAGATGGTTTAAAAGCTGGCGAAAAATATGTTTACAGAGTTGGTAGCGAAGGAGCTTGGAGTGAGTGGTACCAATACCAGATGCCAGACCCTGAAAACAAACCACTTTCATTTGTGTATTTCGGCGATGCGCAAAACGAGGTAAAATCAATGTGGTCGAGAGTAATTAGAGAGGCATACAAAACTATTCCTGAAGTAGATTTTATGTTGCATGCCGGAGACCTAATTAACCGCCACGATAGAGATATTGAATGGGGAGAATGGTTTTATGCAGGAGGGTTTTTGCATGCCATGGTACCAAGTATCATGACTCCCGGTAACCACGAGTATAGAAACGTTGTACTTTCTCCGCAATGGAAACCACAATTTAATCTGCCATCTAACGGGCCAGAAGGTTTAGAAGAAACTTGTTACTTTATAGATTATCCTAATGTGAGAATAATCTCATTAGATGCAGAGCAAATTGATGAATCTGTTAAATTCAGAAATGCACAAAAGAAATGGTTAGATGAGTTGCTAGCTAAAGATGCAAAGAAATGGACCGTACTTACTTTTCACTATCCGGTATATTCTACCAAACCAAACAGAGATAATGAAAAGCTAAGAAAAGAATTCAAGCCAATTTTTGATAAATACAAAGTAGACATCGTATTACAAGGTCACGATCATGCATATGGTAGAGGAATGGTAAACAATGTACCTACAGGTTCAAAAGTAAGAGAAAATGAATCTGGAACTATGTATGTGGTTTCTGTAAGTGGCCCTAAAATGTATGATGTTTCTGATGATCCGTGGATGGAGAGAAGAGCAGCAAACACCCAGTTATTCCAAGTAATTTCAATCGAAGATAACACACTTACCTATAAAGCTTTTTCTGCTGATGGACAGCTTTATGATGCTTTCGACTTAAAGAAGTCTGATGGTAAGCCAAACAAATTGGTAAATAAAATTCCTGATGTTAAAGAAAGATTAGGAGAATGATATTGGCATTTTTACCAATATAAGTTTGTAAATCTATGAATTTGATGATTAAAAATATATGCCTTATTCTTGCCGGATTTCTGTTTTTACTAACAGAGGTTCAGGCACAGAGTAAAGTTGATGAGCTAAGAAAAATTTTGCTCGATGCTGATGGCAGAGTAATGGTTGCATCGCATAGAGCTGCCCATAATAAATATCCAGAAAACTCTCTAGCTGCCATTCAAGAGGCGATTGACCTTGGTATAGACATCATCGAAATTGATGTAAAAATAACCAAAGATAGTGTGCCTATATTGATGCACGACAGAACGATAGACAGAACAACTACAGGCAAGGGCGATCCAGAAACTTTAACTTTTGAAGAGATACAGCAATTTTTTCTTGTTGAAAACGGGAAACCTACTAAACACAAAATACCCACTTTAGAAGAAGCACTTAATTTGGCTCACGGAAAAATTCTAGTCGATCTGGATATGAAAACAGATTGGCTAGAAAACGTGATTAAAGTGGTTCATAAAACCAATGCAACCAAAGAAGTTTTCTTTTTTGATAGCGATTACGAAGTACTCAAAAGGTTACAGGCAGCCGACAAGAATTTTATGTTAATGCCTAGAACACATTCACTAGAAGAAGTGGATTCTGCCATTGCCTTGTTTTCACCTGAGATCATCCATATCGACTATTCTTTTTACACCAAAGAAGTCGCTGATAGAATTAGCAAAGCCGGAGCTCGAATTTGGATAAATGCACTTGGTCAACCAGATAGAGCTTTAAGAGAAGGGCATATTACTCCAACACTTAACAGCTTGACTTTATACGGTGCAGATGTAATCCAGACAGATGAGCCAGCATTAATTCAAAAGAGTATTCCTATAAATCCAATAAGAAAACCTAAACATACTGGTGTGTATGTGGTAGCACATCGCGGAGCACATCAAAATATTCCTGAAAACACCTTGGCTGCTTACCAAAAAGCCATTGATTTAGGCGCCGATTTTGTCGAAGTAGATATTAGAACAAGCAAAGATGGAGAGCTAGTTAGTATCCATAATAAAGAAGTGGATACATATATATTGAAAGGCAAAACAGGTTTAGTGGCAGACAAAACCCTAAAGGAATTACAAAAACTAGATATTGGCAGCAGGGTAGATAAAAAGTGGAAGAGCGAACGCATTCCAACTTTCGAAGAGATATTAAAATTGTGTAAAGGCAAAATCGGAATCTATCTGGATGTAAAAGATGCCGATGTAGAAAAGATGCTTGCTCTAATAGAAAAGTATGAGATGCAAAATGACATATTTTGGTATGCCAGTGTAGACAAATTGAAAGAGGTGCAAGCAGCTTGCCCAGATTGTTTGGTAATGCCAGACCCAGACATTGCTAAAAACTTGAATAAAGTTTTTGAGGCTTTTAAACCATCAATTATTGCCGCAAATTGGGAAGGTTTTTCAGAAGAAGGTTATGAGCAGAAAGCACATAAAAATAGTGCAATTATTATTGTAGACGACAATGGGAGTGAGACTTGGCAAAAAGCACTAGATTTAGGTTGCAATGGAATTCAAACAGATGATCCGGAAGGATTAATTAATTTTTTAAATTCAATAGAACAAAACAGTAACTAGAAATTAAAATACTTTTTGGTGTGGTAATCCTAATTCAATTTTAGATTGAAGCTGAGATTGCTATGCGCAAAATTAAAGTATCGGAAGTATTAATATAGCTTATTTATAAACCTGCTGTATCCGATTTTCAACGCATATTATCTGAAAGTGCTTAAGATATTCTGCCCGAAAATCAACAGCAAAACACCAGAAATTTATAGACTTTTTCAATTTTAAAAGATTAACAAATGATGAAAAGATTATTAACGCTGTTGGCAATCAACCTTTATTGCTTTCTATCCTTCGCGCAAGTGTTGGATGCTCCTTTCAAACAGGCTACCTCTGTAAAGTATGAGATGGCTCCCGAGTTGGAAGGCGCAAAATTGAAAAAGCTGGTTGTTGATTATAATGACATCGCTTATGTTTTAACTGATAAAGGACTTTATAGAGATTACTATGGCGAAGTAGTTTCTAAAGACGAAACATACCATTCATTAGCAGACAAAAATCCGGTTGATATAACCATTCAAGAAGAAACTGGCATTTTATTCTATCTATTCAAAGACAAATACCTCACAAATAACTTTGCCGGAACTATCTACGCAAGTGTTCCAGAAAATACTTACGACAAAATTACCGTGAACAAAAACATGGATGTGCTGCTTTCAAGTGAGAAAAAAGCCACTTTGTATCACGAAAAAGAAAAGCAGTCAGATATAAAACTACCTGAAGGACAGCTAATAGAAATTTATACTTATGAGTCGGACTTTTACTACCTCACAGACAAAGAGTTATTTAGGTTAGAAGGCAAAAAGTGGGAGAGTGTACATAAAGGAACTGGACTTTCATCTATCACTTTTAAGCAAGATAAAATTTATGTAGGAACAAATGACGGTTACTATGTAATTAGCATGTTCGATGGTGCTGAGTACAAAGCCAGAGAAAACAAGTTACCAATTCCTGCCATTACAGAAATCATGTTTGTAAACATGGATTTATGGTTTGCTTCTGCCGATGGTGCTTATAAAGAAGAGTCAGATCGTTACCGCTATTTTGCTTCAAAAAGATGGTTAGACAACAACGAAGTAACAGACATGGCTTATGATAGCGATGGTGATATTTACTTGCTTACTCCAACAGGTTTAAATAAAATCGATTACGTTACCCACACACTAGCTGATAAAGCAGAATACTTTCAAGATCATATTCGCAAGTATAACATGCGATATGGATTTGTATGTGCACCTTCTTTTAAAGAACCATACAATAGAACAACAGGTAAGGTAAAAGACCACGATAACGATGGTTTGTGGACCACTTTTTATTTAGGTAGTCAAGTGTTTCGTTATGCAACTACAGGTGAGCCAATTGCTAAAAGATATGTGTGGGAATCTTTCGAAGCATTTGAAAGATTGTTGACTGTAAATCCTCTCAAAGGTTTTCCATCTAGAACATTCGAAAGAACTGGTTACAAAATGAGTGATCCAGATAAATGGAGACCATCAGACGAGAAAGAGTGGGAATGGAAAGGGACTACTAGTACTGATGAATACATTGCTTACCTTTTTGTAACAGCCATTATGGATCAGTATATGGCAGAAACCAAAGAAGAAAAGCAGCGTGTTGCCAACTTTATCGAAGCGATAATGATGCACATCATCGAGAACGATTATTACTTTGTAGATGCAGATGGAAAGCCAACTTTATGGGGCAGATGGAATCCGGAATATGTACATAAATATCCAAAACATGTGTACGACAGAAAGTTAAATGCGACTCACCTGATTACAGGTTTACAACTGGCTTACACGCTAACTGGCAAAGATATTTTTAAAGATGAGGCATTTAAAATGATGGATGAGCATGGTTACTACGAAGATATGCTCACCCCAATGGCAGAAATGAGACCAGAGCTTATTAAATACGATGGGCATAACATGGGTACTTCTTGGAACCACTCAGATGATGAAATGGCATTTTTAACTTACTGGCCATTATACCATTATGCTTTTAATGATACTTTAAAGCAAGCCTATTCTGAGGTGATTAGAGATCACTGGGAAGTAGAGTTGCCAGAAAGAAATGCAGTATGGAATACCTTAGTTTATGGAACAAGCGGGCAAATAAATGTAGATGATGTAATCTGGCATTTGAGAGAGTATAACCTAGACCAGATGGAATACAAAATAAAAAACTCTCACAGAAAAGATATCGAAATGATTCCTGAAAACTTTAGGGAGCAAACTACCAAGCAGCTATTAACTCCGGGAGAACAAAGAACGCATAGGCACAATGCAAATCCATTTGAGTTGGATGGTGGTAGCGAAGGAAGGTCTGAACTAGCAGGTGATGAATACTTGCTACCTTATTGGATGGCCAGATATTTAAAGATAATTGAATAACAAAATGCAAATTGGTTTACTCCTCTGTACAGTTTTTAATTGTGCAGAGGGTTGTTATCTTTTTAATATATGATGATGAAAACGTTATTATACTTTTGTTGCTTCATTTTAATGACTACTTGTGTCCCTGCACCTAAGCAACCAGAAGCATTAAAAGAATTTTACGAAGGCATTATTTTCCCTTTGCAAAAAGACCATGTACATGGACCAACAGTAGTTGAGTTACCCAATGGCGATGTGCTTGCTGGTTGGTTTCAAGGTTCTGGTGAGCGATGGGCAGACGATGTAAGGATTATGGGCGCAAGACTACACAAAGGCGATACTACTTGGTCTGAACCTTTTGTATTGGCAGATAAACCCGGTTTTCCAGACATTAACCCAATGATGTTTATGGATACACAAGAACGACTTTGGTTAATGTGGTATCCTGTTCTGAGTAATTTGTGGGAAAGTTCTTTGCCGATGTATAGAATTAGCAAAGATTATAATGGTGAAGAAGCACCTGTTTGGGATTGGCAAGATGTACTTTTAGTAAAACCCGGAGACCCAACAGAAAGAGGCATTCAACCGGATGATCGTTTTGTAGCAGGAGTTCACAAACAATTAGAAGAGTACGAAGCTTACTTTAAGAAAGAAAACCTCCCGCAATATCCCGAGGAGAAAAAGAAAGAATACTTGGCTCATTGGGAAGCTTATAAGGCTAAAGTAGATAGTTTAGCCAAAGGTGAAAACATGATTCAAAAGGGTAAGATCAAAAAAGCTGATGGTGAAACCGAAGAAGCCATGTTGGGTTATCCGCTGTCGCGTAGAATTGGTTGGCAAACCAAAAACAAACCATTAATTAT
Organism: Chondrinema litorale; assembly: GCF_026250525.1. Classification (GTDB taxonomy): domain Bacteria; phylum Bacteroidota; class Bacteroidia; order Cytophagales; family Flammeovirgaceae; genus Chondrinema; species Chondrinema litorale. The sequence goes on along the minus strand of NZ_CP111057.1, from coordinate 111,738 downwards.
AGGCGAAAGGTTAATTGTGCCGCTTTATTCAGATGGTATGGATGTTTCCATTTTTGCCATTTCTGATGATTGGGGAGCAAACTGGCAGTTTAGTAGCCCAGTTTTAGGTGATGCAGGTATACAGGCAACTTTGGCAGTAAAAAAAGACAGCACTTTAGTCGCTTATTTTAGAGATAATGGTGCTCCACCAAAAAGAATTCAAGTGAGTGAGTCTAAAGATAAGGGATTAACTTGGTCGATTCCTATTGATACAGAGCTGCCAAATTCAGGAGCTGGTTTCGATATGCTTACTTTGCAGTCGGGAGAGTGGTTAATTTTATATAATGATTCCGAAGAGCATAGACACAATGTGGCGGTTGCCATCTCAGATGATGATGGGGAAACTTGGAAGTGGAAAAAATATCTAGAGAACGATACCCGAGAAGAAAATGCGACCAAAAGCCATTACCCGGCAGTGATACAGGGAGAGAACGGGATGATACATGTAATCTATAGCCATCATTATAATGACAAAGATGACGGCCCAAACAAAACCGTAAAATACCTCACCTTTCCGGTAGACTGGGTGAAGTCAGAATAAGATCAACAAAAGCCTGATAAATTCAGGCTTTTTTGTTTGAATAAGCCTTAAATTATTTATTCACCCATTTGGGCTTTCAATAAGCTTTAGTTCATTAATAACTGCTTCAAAAAGCAAATTATTAGCACGATAGCTTTTTTATTTCTCTTTGTAAAATTCGATATTGCATAAATAAAATTACCCCAAATGAATATCGAATTTACTTCCATGCAACCTACAGACTGGCAAACTGTAGCAACTATTTACAAACAAGGTATAGATACCGGACAAGCCACCTTTCAGCAAGAGATACCCGAGTGGGAAAGTTGGGACAAAGGCCACTTACAGATATGCAGAATTCTGGCAAAATCGGGAGGTGAAATTGCTGGATGGGCAGCTTTATCACCTATTTCTTCAAGAGCAGTTTATAGAGGTGTAACGGAAGTAAGTGTTTACATTTCGCCAGATTTTAGAGGAAAGAAAATTGGCAAAAAACTATTAGCCAAACTCATAGAAGATAGCGAAGCTAATGGAATATGGACATTACAGGCATCCATTTTCCCAGAAAACAAAGCCAGCTTAAAAATCCATCAAGACTTAGGCTTTAGGCAAGTAGGTTACCGTGAAAAAATCGGTGCTATGAATGGCATTTGGCGAGATACAATACTACTAGAAAGAAGGAGCCAATTAACTGGAAAGTAAAGGATACTTATAAAGCGAATCATTGAGATTGCGTTAATAATGTTGTATTTTGCAATTCCAGTAAATGGATGCCTTGCCTTATTTCAAAGAATAAATCAACCTAAAAACTCAAAAAATCACAGCATGGATAAATTACAAAAAGGGACTATATCAGTTTGGGGAGGAGAGACAGAAAGATTTCCCGGGGGAACTACCACACCACCGATTATCAATAGTGTAACTTACGCTTACGACGATTTAGACGAATGGTACGATGTAGCTATCGGCAAGCAAAGCGGACATATTTACAGTAGAAACACAAACCCAACGGTAGCAGTTTTAGAAGAGAAAATTAAAGCGTTAGAAGGAGCAGAAGCAGCCACTTCTTTTGCCACGGGCATGGGAGCGATTAGTAATACATTGTTTGCCTTTTTGCAAGCTGGCAAAAGAGTCGTTTCCCTCAAAGATACCTATGGTGGAACTAGCAAAATTTTCCTCGATTTTTTGCCGGCTTATAATATAGATGTAAAACTATGCGACACCACAAACCACGAAGAAATCGAAGCTGAAATAGAAAAAGGTTGTGATTTATTATATCTAGAAACACCAACCAATCCGACCTTAAAAGTAGTGGATATAAAAAGACTAGCCACTGCTGCAAAGAAGATAGGCGCTGTGGTAGTGGTCGATAATACCTTTGCTACACCCATCAACCAAAACCCACTTTCACTTGGAGCTGATCTGGTTTTACACAGTGCTACAAAATTCTTATGTGGGCATTCCGATGCGATGGGTGGCGTGCTGGCAGGCAAAGCAGAATTGGTAAAAAAGGTATTTCAGTTTAGAGAAATTAATGGAGCTAGTTTACAAGCCGAACCCGCTTACCTTATTGCTCGCGGAATGAAAACCCTCGAACTCCGCATCGAGAGGCAAAACAAATCGGCTATGCAAATCGCGCGCTTTTTGGCAGAGCAAGACAAAGTAGAAGTGGTGTATTATCCGGGTTTAGAAACACATCCCGGTTACGAGATTGCCAAATCTCAAATGTCTGGCTTTGGTGGTATGATGAGCTTCTCACTAAAAGGTGGCTACGAGAATGTAAAAGTCTTTTTGCAGAACTTGAAACTAGTGCATTTAGCTGCTAGCTTAGGTTCAGTAAGTACATTGGCTGGCCCTCCAAGAACTACAAGCCATGTAGAGTTGACCGAAGAACAGCGAAGGTTGTTGGGCATACCAGAGGGGTTAATCCGATACTCAGTCGGAATAGAAAATGTAGAAGACCTAATTGTAGATATTAAACAAGCTTTAGCAAATATATAATCCCCAAAAAAAGCTAAAAAAAGGTGTTTTTATGCAGCAAACCAAGATTAAGCACCGTGTGGTTGGTACTACAGTTTAAAATTATGGTACTATTATGAAATTTCTATTAAACATTTCGCTACTTTTCCTTTTACTACAAGGTTGTTCAGAAGATGATTGTGGAGCATGTTTTACTCCTCCCAACTTATTTCAGATTGAAATAGTGGATAAAGCTACTGGTGAAAACGTATTTACTAGTGGAGCTTACACGGTTTCAGATATTAAAGTAGAAAACCTACTTGAAGGTAATGCAGCCACATTCACTTTTATTGATGAGAATGATTTAAACATGATTCGCTTTCAAGAAATTGGTTGGGAAACAGAAAAAGTAAAATATTCAATTTCATTAGATGGAGAAGAAATCTTTACATTTTATGTAGATGCTGAGAGAAAAAGCGAAGATTGCTGTTCGTTCACAGTGTATAGAGAGGTGGTTTTGGAAGGTGCCGAATATGAATTTGACTCTAGTACAGAAATCTATAAAATTCTTCTTGATGAATAATTCAGCTACTTTTGTAGCATGCAAAATTTTTTAAAATATATTCAATCAATCGCGAATATCTCAGATACAAGCTGGCAGTTTTTACTGCCGGCTTTATCTACTACAAGGTTAGAGAAAGGTGCTTTTTTGTTAAAAGAAAATCAAGTTTGTGATGCACTGTTTTTTATAGAAACTGGCTTTTGCAGAAGCTTTTACAATAAAGACGGAGAAGAAAAAAATACAGCCTTCCATTTCGAAAATGAGGTGGTAACCAATATGAATAGTTTTGGTACTGGCGAAAAATCTGCTTATAACATTCAAGCTTGTGAGCCTACAAGCATTATCATCGTAGATAAATTAAAGTTAATAGAAGCCAGTAAGCATGCACCAGAAATCGAGACAGTGGGTAAAAAATGTCTTCGACTGACTGCTTCAAAACTAGAAGAACATGCTAGTCTCTTTAAATTATATTCTCCCCAAGAGCGCTACGAATATTTGGAGTCTAATCATCCACAAATTTTACAACGTGTGTCTTTAACTCAACTTTCTTCTTATTTAGGTATCGCCAGAGAAACACTGAGTAGAATTAGAAGCCGAAGAACGAATTAGTCGCTTTGTGACGATCGTCACAGGTAGGTTTATGTTTTATCTTTCAACTTTGCTGTATGTAGAATTTTAAAAGATAGACCTATGCAAAAGTTAAAGAAGATTGATGCTAAAACGAATGTAATTACTTGGTTTGAAATTCCAGTGTTGGATATCGACAGAGCGAGAACTTTTTATGAAAACATACTAGATATAAAAATGACGACTCGCTATCTGGAAGAAACTAATGAAGAACTTACTTTTTTCCCATCGAAAGAAGGAGTGATACAAGCCACATCTGGCAGAGTTACCGGAGTACTTACCAAATCGGCAGAAGTAAAGCCTGCTTCTACAGGCACCATGGTTTACATAAATTCGAGCCCAAGTTTACAAGTTGTATTAGATAAAGTGGAGAAAAACGGTGGCAAAATAGTAATGCCCCCAATAGAAATACAAGCAGGTTTAATTGCTGCCATTATCGATACAGAAGGCAATAAAGTGGGTTTGCACGCAGAAAAATAATCTGTCGATTTAATTTGATAATAGCATCATAAAACCATTTTATTGAAAGACTGTTTTTGGGCGAATTTTAGGGGTATGTATGGAACAAATGCCATTTTGCGGGGTTAATTAATTGAAAGCAACAAATTAATTAAATGAGTGAAATGAGATTCCACACCCGTAAATGGGTGAAGCCAGAAGATTTAAATCCTAATAAAACCCTTTTTGGTGGACGACTTCTCGCCTGGATAGACGAGGAAGCCGCTTTGTACACAATTATACAGCTAGAAAACAGCCATGTAGTAACCAAATTTATGTCGACAATCGAGTTTGTTTCGTCAGCAAGGCAAAATGATATTGTTGAGATAGGTATCGAACCTGTAAAATGGGGGAGAACCTCACTTACATTGAGATGCGAGGTAAGAAACAAAATGACAAGAAAGCCGATTATCAAAATTGATCAGATTGTGATGGTGAATGTTGATGAAAATGGTAGCCCTAAACCACATGGTAAAACGGAGCTTGAGTATGTAAAAGATCGTTTAGGTGACGATTAATATAATATTAATGAATGCATCTTTCACAATATTATTAATATTTGGCTGGAAGATGCATTCGCTTTTAATAAGATAAACTTAACCACAACCAACATGAGCTATAAAGCATCAGCATTAACTGGCATATCACTAATTCTATTAAGTATAGTATTTAATTCCTGCAAAACGATTCCCGAAGGAGCCAGTCCAGTTTCATCTTTCGAAGTAAATAAGTATTTGGGTAAATGGTATGAGATTGCCCGCATGGATTTTAAGTTTGAACGCAACCTGAATAATACTACTGCAGAATATTCATTCAATGAAGACTCTACCATCAATGTAAAAAACAGAGGTTACAACTATGTGGAAGAAGAATGGGATGAGGCAATTGGTAAAGCAAAATTCTCTGGTGGTGCAGATATTGCTGCTTTAAAGGTTTCTTTTTTCGGGCCTTTCTATGCACCTTATAATGTAATTGAATTAGATAAAGATTATAAATATGCTTTAGTCGCTGGCAAAAATCTAGATTATTTGTGGATACTCTCAAGAGAGAAAACCATACCCGACCAGATCAAAGAAAAATACCTCAACAAAGCCAAAGAAATCGGCTATAATATCGACGAACTTGTATGGGTGGAGCATGATCTCAAAAAAGTTTCTAATACTGCCGAAAGCATGGAATAACTTCGAAAAATGAGAAAATACTTTGTTTCATGTTAACATTTGTTTGTTCTAGTGGTGTGGAATACTCAAAAACGAGGAGGTAATTTAAGGGCAAAATATCAATTCCTTAAAGTAAGTTGAAAACCTCTCTTTTTGGAATTCTATAAACTAAACCACAAATAACATGAAACATCTCATTAGCATTATTTTGTTAACTACTTCTTTTCTTACTGTAAATGCGCAATCGAATAGCCAGAACGCAGAAGAAGCCATTACCCAAGCCATCAACTATATGGACAATGGCAAAATAAACGAAGCCATTATTTTGTTGGAGCAAGCACAAGAACTAAATCCAGACAACATCAACATACCTTACGAAATGGCTTATGCTTATCAGTTAGCGCAGAATTACGATAAATGCATCAAAGTAGCGAAACCATTATTAAAGAGAGATGATGTTTTTGATCAAGTGTATCAACTAATTGGAAACTCGTACGACTTAAAAGGTCAGCCAGAAAAAGGGATTAAGATATATGATAAAGGTCTTGAAAAGTTTCCAACTTCGGGCAGATTGTATTTGGAAAAAGGAATTGTATTAGCCAACCAATCCAAATGGGTTGAGGCTTTTGATACTTGGGAAGCTGGCATTGTAGCCGATCCAGATCATTCATCAAATTATTATTATGCTACTCAGGTATTGGCTGATTCTAAAGAGAAAATTTGGGCAGTATATTATGGAGAGATGTTTCTAAACCTAGAGCCAAATACAAAGCGAAGCCTCCAAATGAGCAAAGCATTATTTGAGATTTACAGAACATGTTTACCTATAAAAGATGGTAAGTGGGATCTTGATTTTAGCCATAAATCTACCAACATCACACTTTCAATGAATAATTTGAACTCTGGTAATCTTTTAAACAAATTGATGTCTTTTGAGACAGTACATAATTTGGCAATTGAGGCTGGATATAAAGATGTAGATCCAGAATTTACATTAGCCAATCTCATAAAAATAAGAAAACAGTTTTTAGAAAAATGGAATGAAGACTACAAAGATTTGTATCCGAACCTTGTTTTTGATTACCATGACATATTAATTAAAAATGAAATGTTTGAGCCTTATTACTACTGGTTAATGCAAGAAGGCGTTCCTGATGAATTTGAAGCATGGAAGAGCGAGAATGAGGAAAAATACGAAAGCTTTCTCAGTTGGTATTCAGAAAATCCCATGAATTTTTCAGAAGAAAACAAGACCAATAGGATTAAATATCAGTAATTCAGAAGAATCACTCTCATCTCAAAGAGTGATTTTTTTATCAATACCAATACTACAATTAGGAAATTGATTTAATCTTTGTATCTTAGCAATACTACAAATAAGAAATTGAATGAAAGCATATCCATTAGGAGAATTTGAAGAGATTGTATTACTCACTGTAGGAGTATTGTACGATGAGGCTTACGGCGTAGCTATTAAAGATGCTATTGAAGAAAAAGCACATCGAAAAGTGAGTGTAGGAGCATTACAATCTGCCTTAAAAAGGATGGAGAAAAAAGGCTATTTGCAATCGCGAGAAGGGGAAGCCAATACCCAAAGAGGAGGGAAGCCTAAACGCTATTATGCCATTACAGCTTATGGCAAACTTGCTTTAGAGCAAAGCAAAGAAATACGAATGGGTTTATGGAATGCAATTCCAAAACTAGCACTTAAATTCAATTAGTCATGCTGAAAGACTTTGCCACCCGCATATTAAAATGGTTTTGCCATCCTGACTTCTACACAGAGATACAAGGTGACTTGGAAGAAATGTATCAACGTAATCTGGCTGATGGCAAGCGAAAAGCAGCATGGAGATATCTATTTCAGGTTTTGGGTTTGCTGCGACCAAGTTTAATAAGGCCACTTTTTAAAAACTCGCTAATCAATTCCGGTATGTTTAGCAATTACTTCAAAATCAGTTTTAGAATTCTGGTAAGGCAAAAATTCTATTCAAGCATAAACATATTGGGTTTGGCTGTAGGCATGGGAGTTTGTTTGCTCATTTATCAATACATCCATTTTGAGTTGAGTTATGATAATTTCCATGATGATGTGGAGGACATTTATAGAGTTACTCAAACTGTTTCAGAAAATGGAGAAGTAACAGCCAAAGGTATTGATGTTACTTATGGTTTGGGAGCGAGTATAAAAGAGGAAATTCCTGAAGTAAAAGAAATGGTGAGAGTTAACCCGCAAAATTTGGGTCTAATTCTAATTAATGAAGAAAACGATGCCCGGCATCAAGAAAATAATGTTTGGTATGTAGATGGTAACTTTCTGGAGCTTTTTAATTTTCCTTTAAAATATGGTGCTAAAGAAACTGTGCTCAAAGAGGTTCAAAGTATAGTACTTACTGAGCAACTCGCGCAGAAATATTTTGGTGACATTAATCCGGTTGGCAAGGAGTTAAGAGTGAGTGGAGGTAGTTTAACTGGTGATTTTATAGTAACCGGGGTATTCGAAAAACTTCCCGAAAATACACATCTACAGTTCGATTTATTAATGCCTATCGAATTTGTGCTGTCTCATTGGCGCATGTATAGAGAAGGTGGTGGCTGGGATATGGAAGACTTTGCCGTTTATGTTTCTTTAGATCATACAGCAAATATTGATGAAACCGCAGCGAAAGTTGATAAAATAACCCAAACGCATATTGGCGATGTACTCAAAGAATTGAATATAGAAGTGAAAAATGGGTTTCAGTCAATTACAGATGTACACTTAAACTCAGCAGACTTAATTGGTGAAATAGCTAGCAACAATGGCAACCTCAAAAATGTATCTTACTTCGCCATTATTGCTGTTTTTATTCTGGTAATTGCTTGGATCAATTATGTAAACCTCTCCACTGCAAGAGCCATGCATCGAGCAAAAGAAGTGGGAGTTCGAAAATCGATAGGTGCACAGCAAAATCAATTGGTAAGTCAGTTTTTGGTGGAGTCGATTATCGTAAATGTTGTGGCAGCGATTTTAGCCATTGGTATTGCTTATTTCTTATTGCCAGTGTTGGCGAACATCATCGGGAAAGACCTTTCTTTTAGCATACTACAAGAGCAATCTTTTTGGTTAGGCTTTTTAGCCATTCTGCTTTTTGGCTCTTTACTTTCAGGATTGTATCCGGCTTTTGTACTTTCTTCTTTTAGACCGGTAAGTGTTTTAAAGTCAGTAAAAGTTAGTGCAAAGCGAGGTTTCAATCTTAGAAAAACACTTATCGTTTTTCAATTTGTAATATCTATCATACTCATTTCAGGAACCTATCTGGTCTACAAGCAAATCACTTTTATGAAGTCGCAAGATTTGGGTTTCGATATGGAAAAAATATTGGTGGTAAACGGGCCAAGGGTTATTTTGGAAAATCACAGAGATATATTAGGCACTTTGCATCAACAATTTACAACGGAGTGTGAGCAGCACCATACGATACAATCTGTTGCCATTTCTAGTAATGTTCCAAGTACTGGTTATACTTGGTCTGGCAGTATGTGGAAGCCGGGTCAACTCATCGAAGAAAGGGAAATTTGCTATGCTATTTTTATAGATACTGCTTTTTTACACACATATGAATTCAATTTTTTAGCAAAGGAAAATATCCCTACTCATATAAATTCATATGTTGAATATGTGATTGTGAATGAAGAAAGTGTAAAGGCTTTTGAGTTTGCTTCGCCAGAAGCAGCATTAAACCAAGATTTAATTGTTGGAGGAGATACGATGCAAATTGTGGGTGTAGTAAAAGACATTCATTGGAACTCATTAAAAGAGGCACAAAAACCTACCGTTTATGGGCTTGATCAACAATATGGCGCTTTTTTTTCAATCAAGTTAAATTTAACCGATATTCCCGAATCCATTGCGCATATAGAAGCTGCCTATAAAAAAGCCTATCCTGATGATCCCTTTCATTACTTCTTTTTGGATGAAAATTTTAACCGACAATATAAGGCAGACTTGCAATTTGGTAACCTATTTTCAGCCTTTTCTATCTTGGCAATATTGATAGCTTGTCTGGGTTTATTTGCACTAGTTTCTTATTCAGCCACACTCAGAATTAAAGAAATTGGCATAAGAAAAGTACTAGGTGCCAGTGTAGGAAATCTCATGCTATTACTTTCAAAAGAGTATCTGCTATTGATGTTTATTGCTATTCTACTGGCTGTTCCAGCTGTATTTTTTGGCGGAAGTAATTGGTTAGAAAACTATCCTTTTAAGATTGATTTAAGTGCCGACCTAATTATTATTCCAGCACTAAGTCTATTGTTTATTGCTGTAATAACAGTGAGCTACCGTACATACAAGTCTGCTAAAGCCAATCCTGTAAAAGCCTTAAGGAAGGAGTGAAAATCGAAAGTATAGCTTTTATTTGGTAAAGTTATTTTAACATCTAAATTTAGGTATTAAAAATGGGCAGTATGAAGCTTTTTAGTAGATCTAAATAGCAAAATAAAAGACGATGATAACCCGATTCTCATCACCGGTAAAATCAATTTATAAAATATCTGAACAATCAATTTCAAGCAGTTAAAAAATCAATTATTAAAATTACAAACTAACAAATGAAGTTCTATTTCCCGAAGCAAATACACATACTACTTATCAGTTTTATGATTTTTTCATGTGCAGAAGAAGAAAGTAAAATAAGTAGTTTTCTAGATTATAAAGGTGTTCAACTGACACACGAGGTAGTTGAAAACTTAGCGATTAGTGGATATAATCAAATCATCTATGTAAACAATTACTTAGTTTTTCTTGAAAAACAAACAGAGGTTCCAATCCATATATTAAAATTAAATACAAACAAACTTGTGGCAAGTAAACTTGTGCCAAGCATACTTGTGGCAAGGGGAAGTAGAGGTAATGGTCCATATCAATTAAATAGACCACATAGACTTAATATTAGCAACAAACCCGGATGCTTTGATATATATGATACGAATAGGAAAAGTATTCTTACTTATAATGTAGATAGTCTGTATGAAGATGAAAAATATGTGCCTGAGATTACTAAAATGAATGAAAATGGCTTTGCCATGGAAGCATTATTAATTAACGATAGCACATTTATTTCAACAGGTTCCTATGAAGAAGGACGATATAAGCTTACTACAAAAGATAAAGCCAGATACTTTTTTGAATATCCTAATGATGGAGTAATTGTGATGAATAGTAAAAAAGCATGGGCATATCAAGGTACGCTGAGATATGATTATAAAAGTAATAAAGCCTTTTCGGCTTGTTTTATGGGATTTATTGTCGATATTCTTGAATATAAAAATGGTGAGCTTAGGTTAGTATACAAGAATGAAGAGAATTTTCCAGAGTATAAAACTCATGCAAAGGCTGATCAAGGTGCGGCCACTTCTCCTAAAGAGAAAAACACCTTTCAATCTCTCTGCACATCTAATGAAAATGTTTATTACTTGTATTCAGGCAAATCGTTTTTAGAACATAAGCAAAGTGCTTCTATGTCTAATGAAGTCTGGGTGAGTGATAAAGAGGGTAGGTTTGTAAATAAGTATTATTTAGATGTTGATGCATATGGCATGGCAGTAGATGATAAAGGAGAGAATATATATGCTATAGGTTTTGTAGATGATGACCTTAAACTGCTAAAATTTAATATAGAATAATGAACATTTAACTTCCATGAAACTATTAAAATCCAAAGCTTTATTTCTCATTTCATTAGTCGTGTTAGCATCTTGTTCACCAAAGCAAGAAAGCTCAAATACAATCGAAACGAGTGTTTTAAACATCGATCTCACAAGTGATTTTGAAGAAATTGAATTAGCTGTAAATGAAATTGTAAAAGATATAAAATTGATTCAGTTAGAATCGAATGAGGATATATTGTTAGCATATTTTTCTGGATTTATAGGTGATAAGTACATTGTTGCTAAAGATGAAGACAAACTAGTGTATTTTACTGCTGATGGTAAATTTCTCAAAACAATTGCTATAAGAGGAGAAGGTCCAAATGAATTTAGAAGGATTGACAATTGGGTTGTAGATGAGCAAGAAAAAATCTTTTTGTATCATGATATAGGGCAAGATGGAATTTTTAAATTCAATCTCGAAACAGGTGAGTTTGAAGAAAGTATTCCTTTCGAAACAAAGGGGAGTCTATCAGGTATCTTGTTGATGGATGATGCCACATTAGCGCTTATGGCTCACGAAACTGCTTCTTATGATTTTCTATATCGTACTCAGTCTTTAGATGGCAAGATACTGAATCAAATAAAAAATGAGCTAGAAGTTAATCATAAAAAGGCGGCATACAATTCTCCATATTTTGCCAAATACCAGAGTAGCAATATACTCTTACAAAGGTCTAATTCAGATTCAATCTATCAGATAAAAGGCGATGAAATGAAACCATTTTTACTTTTTGGATTAAAAAAGATAAAAAAGGATGGTAATAAAACTTTAGGTTCTAGTGCATCTCTAGCACATATATATAAAGACAAATTTTATCTGAGAAAATACGATTATCATACAGAAGTGTCTACTAATTCTGTTTCTCTGACTATGTCAGATTATGAACATTTTGTTTTTGATAATAGTGATAATTCGACTGTGAAGTTTAGTAAAGTGTATTGTGAATATGAAGGTATAAAGTTTCCAATATCTTATCTAAATATTGCATCAAACGGCAATCTAATTCGCACTTTTGATGCTTTTGAGGTTAAAGAGTTAATAGAAGAAGCGCTCAAAGAGGGTAATTTAACAGCGGAGCAAAAAAGCTATTGGGAAGAAATAAATAGCAATATAGACGATACTGATAACCCAATTATTATCACAGGAAAAGCGAAGGTTTAACATGCTATAAATCATGGTATAATTATTTGTTACTTCAAGATTTTTTGTGCTTCAACCCTGTTTTATTTTGGCGATTGTTTGTAAATAGTGATCAAAAACCGACAAAAATGGAATTTCCAGAAGAGTTAAAAGAATATCAGCATATTATCGAGCAATCCAAATTGGATTATATAAATGTAGAAATTACCAATGGAGAAATTGATATACCAATTACAACGAGTAAGCTAGGTGGCAATCCTTATTTACCAATTGGCATAGATTATCCGCTTGATAATGAGGGTAATCCGATGATGCTTTTAGCACAGCTCAATTTTGCAGAAATACCACATATTCCCGATTATCCAGTAACTGGATTACTACAGTTTTTTATTGCTTTGGATGATTTATATGGTTTAAACTTTAACAACCCCACAAGACAAGAAGGTTTTAAAGTGATTTATCATAAGGAAATTAAAAACTCAGGTTTGCAAACAGATTTTTCTTTAATAGAAGACTTACTAAAAAGTGATGATGTCTATCCGGTTTTAACTGGAGAATACAAATTAACATTTAAAAAAGATGTGTGTTATGTACCTGTATCAGATGTTCACTTTGAAGAATTTTTTGGTCAAAGCAGTTTTGATTTTTTTGAGAGTTTTGATGATCCAGACACTGCTTGGAAAGTTTATTCTGATTACTGCTCAAGTGTAGGTCATAGAATAGGAGGCTATGCTTATTTTACTCAAGAAGATCCAAGGATATGGAAAAAAACATTAAGAGAATATCAATTGCTCTTTCAGTTAGATTCTGAAGATAAGTTTTTAATGTGGGGTGATGTTGGAGTCGGTAATTTTTTTATTAAAAAGGAAGCTCTAAAAAAGCTAGACTTCTCTGATGTTTTGTACAATTGGGATTGCGGCTGAAAAAACTTCCGTCTTTAGGGATAATTTTCTTTAAAGTCGGGTTATCTTACTAATTTGATTTCAATTTAAAAGTTGCTATTATGTGTCGCTACGGAATGTCTACTTATAAACCACACTATGCTTGTTTCAATTGCAGAAAGACTTTTAAGCGTCCATTAAAGGTGGATTTTAGGAGAAAAGCTGCAAGAGAAGCAGATGAAATTCCGGCGAAATGCCCAGAGTGTGGGGAGCTAATGGCCAACATGGGTTTAGACTTTGAAGCACCTAAAAAGCAAGATGTAAAAGCTTGGCAGCACATAAAAGATTTGTATACAACTGGTATTACTTTTCACTCTTGTGGTTGTACTGGTCCGGGTTACATTCCGAGAGATAAGCAGAGTTTAATTAAGGTATTAGAAACCAGATTGCAAGATTATATTGAGCAACGCAGGTTTTGGTCTTCTAAAGAAGAGCCCGAATCGAATGCAGAGAAGAAAGAATTTTGGAGAGAAAATGCGATGCCGATTTACAGAGTTCCGCGAGATTTTGTTTCTGGTACAAGAAAAACCAAAATGGTAGATATTCCCAAAGCAATTGCCTTCTGGTCTGAAAAGGTAGATAAAATCAGCAAACACATTGAGCAGTTAAAACTAGCTTAGAATTAATAGCTCATATTTTGTCGATTTGCTATAGTGAGTGCTTTGTTTTTCTTCTTTAAAATGAAATAATAAAGAACAATGAGGATGATAAAACCGATTATGATGAGCGAAGTCCACCAAGGTTTTTTGCTTTCTAGCTGTACTTTGCCATCGTTTCCCATTAGCACCATGCCACCCCAGTAAAATGGATTTTTAAGCTCTGTTCCCGCAGATTTTAAATAGTCAAGTTTAGCATGTCTCAGGGCTTCACTCTTAGATAATCCTCTGGATAAATAAGTGAGCATCATGCTTGTAATCTGCGTATTAGTTTTCTCATCTACTTTCCAAAGCGACATCATCGTGCTAGGGCAGCCCGCATAGTGTATACTGTAAGCGAGTGAGATCATTCCTTCACCTTTTTGCAAATTTCCCAAACCACTTTCGCAAGCATTTAAAATAGCCAACTCCGCTTGTAGTGGCAATCCAAATAGCTCGTAGGCATGCAAATAACCATCTTCTTTTTGGTTGCCAATTTCTTTGGCTAGCACTAGTTTAGAGCGAAGCGGATCATCAGCATCTGCAATGGCATGTGTACCAAAGTAAAGGATATTTCCATGTTGAATGTTCGATTTAATATTTGCCTCAGTGGCCTCACTGCCTATAAATGCCTCATTTACATATTCGTCTTTTAAACTATTTGCCAGTTTTAAAGACCAAGGTTGCCTTACTGTTTGCAAAAACTCCCTATCAGGATTTTCAATCGTATCAAGTTGATTTTGGTATTGGCGCTTTATTTCTTCTTCGAAGCCGGGAGTAACTGTGAGCAAAGTATTTTGTGTTGTAGTTTGATGCTCAGAAAAAAGCACATTGAATGAAAGCGCATAGGAAATATTATACTTATATATAAGGTATGTGTTTGTAGAAAGATTGCTGCTAAACGTTTCGAAGTTGAGGTAAAACAGCGGGCCAGTAGGTATTAAAGTAATATGCTTGCCAGTAAGCTCTGTTTCGAATGGTTGCCAAAGTTTTTGATAGAGTACATAGCCTTTTTCCAATACTGCTGCATCGTTGCGAGTTACCAAAGCATTTTTCCATTCGCTAACAAGTTGGTTTATTTGATTTCTGTTTCCCAAATGTTTTAAATCTGTAAAATCTGCTTTGATGATGAGCGCGTAGTAAGCGGTATCATCTTGCATAAACTCAATCAAGTTTTCCTCTTTTGTAATAAAAGATTGAATCTCTTCTATAGAATGGATGCTTGAATTAAACTTGAGCTCGTGGTACTTTGGGTAATTGTATTTCAGTTCTTCGATGTACTTGTTTAATGCTTCTTTGCTAGCCAATAAATCTTTTTTCGTCTGCACATCATCAGGCTTATTCAACAGCTCTTGATTCAAAATATTGATTTGTTGCTGTAGTGTCGCTTCTTTTTGCAAAACAGAATCGGGTACACCAGCATAAGTATTTATCTTACTGTCTTGTATGTCTCTTAAGAGGGAGGTTCTTCCGTATTCAGAAAAATTGTAAGCTGCTTTCAAGTATGCTTGCTCACCTGTTTGTGCATAGAGTTTATTATAGATGCCAATATTTCTGTCGTAAACTTCAGCATTGTCTTTTATCAAAACACTTTTGGTGTAAGCATCATTAAACTGCTTTCTAAACTTATCAGACATATCCAGATAAATCTCTGCATAGTGGTTAAACTCGTTCAGAATTTTTGCCTCTTTTAAATCCTCATATTTTCTGTAGAGAAAGTTCATGTATTCATTAATCACCCACAGCGCATTGGGCACCATTTTAAAACTATCGCTAGTTTTTGCTGACTCTTTATCTAGACTGATAATATCGAGTGCTAGCTCAAACATCTTTTCACCTTCGTCCCAATTCTTTTCTTCTGCATCTATTAGCCCTAAATTTCCATAGCATTGCGCATATTCTGTAGAGCTAGTGAACCCCAATTGCTGATAAATATGCATACACTGTTCAAGTTTAGTTCGGGCAGTTTGTAGATCGCCAGTGAGGTAGGCAATGCTTGCATAATTAAAATGATTAGTAGCTAGCGCATAGTTAATTGCTGGTAGTCGCTTGCTCAAAATGGTATTTGCCAATTTTATGTGATGTTGGGCAGAATCTAGCTCACCAATTACCTTATAACAAATGGCTGTGTTTTCGTAATTGTAACCAGCTTCAATGCCATCTTCTCCAAAGTTTTTGTAGATGTTACTTCTTACTTTTTTAAGGTTGTACAGGGTTTTTTCGTAGTTGCCAGATTCTTCGTAGGCGATTCCTAACACCTCATAAGGCCCAATAAGAGAATAGTGGTTTTTATCATAAATGCGCTCTCTAATGGCGATGCAAAGCTCCATGTAATCTTTAGTTCTACCATAATCGCCCAGAAAATAATGGTAAACTCCTAATGAATAGTAGCAACCTGAGGCTCCGGCTTCATCATCTAGCTTTTTGTAAATGTTGAGTGCTTTGTTACTATAGTCTATGCCTTGTTCATAGTTTTCTTCTGCGCGGGAAATATTGGCTAAATTATGATAGCAAATTGCCAAATCGCTAGAGAAGGGGCCAAGTTGCTCTTTGGCAATCTCTCCAGATTTGGTGTAAAAAGTTTTTGCTTCTGCATATCTGTTTGCTCTGTAATAACAAACCCCCATGCTATTATATATCTCAGCAAACTTAACCGAAGTAGTATCAATTATTTCTTTAAATGCATTGTAAGCTTTATCTACATAATAAACACTCGAATCGTATTTGCCCAAGCGCTCAAAAGAAAGTGCCGTATACAGCAGTGCATCTGCATAAGCATTTGAATAAGGAGATTTCTTATTGTCTGAATATAGTGCTTGGCACTGCTTTACCACTTCTAACTGCAAAGCAAGGGATTTTTCGAACTCTGAGTTTTTCCGATAAAATTCTCCTTTGGCAGTTTTAAAATTCAGAACCGCTTCTAATTCAGTATTCGGATTTTGTAGGATGATGTGATCTCCAATTTGCACCAAAGAATCAGCTTCATCCATTTTTGCACGCAGAATAGCAACTTTAATCATACCAGAAATCGCTTGTAGTTTTATGCCTGAATCATCATTCTGAAAAGCTTTTTGGTAGTAAAAGTTAGCAGAATCAGTCTCGTCGTGTTGATAATGTTTTTTTGCCTTATCAATATTTGTATCACCTGTTTGAGCATAGGCGGTTGTAGCAAGCAATACCAATAATATACTACTTGTGTATTTAGCCAGTAAACGTTTAAGTGTACTTATGCTCAGTTTCATTTCTGCTTGTTTAAGTCACTCTGTAAAGAGCGTGCCTCTTCAATAAACTTATGGTTTTCGTTTGCTAGAATTACTTTTAACTTCTCTACTGCTTCTGCTGTGTTTTCATCTTTTAACTCAGCCAACACTGAAAGCCACTCTGCACTGTCTTTATATTTAGAGTCGGTCTTCGCTAGCACTTTCCCCAATGAGTGATTAGCATTTACAGTTTTGCCTAAGTAGAGCTGACTAGCACCTAAGTAATAATTTAGTGTATCGTTTTCTGCATATTTACCTTGGATGTTTAGTAGCTTTTCTTCTGCTACTTCGTAATTGCCTTCGCTGTAATAAGTGAGCGCATCGTATAAAAGATGATCGTCTGACTGGCTCATTAAAACCGGTAAACCCGGATCAAGATATTCATACTTTGCATATAGTTCTGGCTCAGTTTCTAGATTCATTCCCCAATAAGCGAGCAAAAACACGATAATCGCAGCGGCAGCGCTTGTCCATTTCCATTTGCTTACAGTCATGTTTACTACTTTTGTTTTTGCGGCAGTTTGCTCTCGCTCTAGTTCTAATGTTGCTAGTGTACTTTTAAGTTGTTTTCTTAAACCATCGGCTTCAATGGCTAAGCGGGCATTTTTTACCCATTCAATATTTTCTTGCAAGGAAGTTTTTTCCACTTCCAACTCTTGTGCTTTTTGTTCAAGTGTTTCAAAGTTTATTTCTCCATCCAGAAAGGCTTCTATTAGCGCAATTAGTTCTGTCTTCATACTTCCGGATTTTCTTTGTTATAAATGGTTCTAAGGTTTTGCATACAACGGTATTTGTTATTTTTTGCCGTTTTTTCTGTAATCCCCATTTGTTCTGCAATCTCTTTCAATGAAGCCTTTTGGTAGTAAAACAAGTTAAGTAGTTTTTGGCAGTTTTCGCCTAGATTACCCAAAAGTTTTTCCAGTTTATTTATTTGTACATAAGCTTCTTCCATTTCTTCTACATCATCGCTCAAATCCATTTGCAGGTTGTTATCAAAAGGTTCCGTATGCTTATTCTTTCTTAATTTACTAATCCAAATGTTTTTGCACAAGGCATAAAGATATGAGCCAATTCGGGCGTTTTCCCTTATTTTAAATTTGCCCTCTCTTATGTTTGCCCAAAGAACAATTACTCCTTCTTGAAATATATCAAGCGCATCATCACTGGTTCCATTATTTTTTTTAACCATGTTAATGATCATATCTTTGTGTTGCTGATATAGAAATAAAAAGGTATTGTTGTCTTTTTGTGCGATACCATCAAATATTTCCTGATCGGTCACAGCGTAAAACTTATGTGGGTAGATTTGTTATACCCTAATATAGTTTTACAGTATCAAATATCCAAAATGTCTCTCCCACAAATAGCGGGAGAGTATTACACTAAGCAATGTTCCACCCAGGAACGGTATTGATTGGATTCTCCGATCTCAATTTTGTTTAAGTGGCTTCCACTCTACATTGTTTATGTTAGGGTCTGCGTTAGGCTTGTAAAACTCATCGTTTGTACCAAAATACTGTCCAAAACTGTTGATGTAGTAGTATTTGTAACCAGACTGTACATTTATATTTGTCCCGCTGTAAGGGTCGTACATCGTTTGTTCTTCTCTTATTGTATTAATGGTGTTTTGATGCATATTATCAGATATCTGATTTCTAGTGTTGTATCCATCATTTATTATTTGGTTTATCTCATTATTGGTTTGTTGCATATACTGGTTATGCGCTTCAAAATTCTTTTGGTTTTGGCTCATTCTGGCATTATGTGCATTCCAGCTAGCCTGACTCTGGTTTTGGTTTTGCTGATTAGATTGAGCTACATACTGTTGATTTACTTGCATGGTAGCCAGCGCATACAAATAATCCTTCTTGGCTTTTTCATATGCAGCAGGAGTCGCTTCCATACCATTTAAATAATAGAAGAAAGTACTACCATAACCCGAGTATGAAGCAATATAATGTATCACAATTAAGCCCGGGTTGCCATTGGCTTCTTTAATTTCAATTACTCTGGTAGCCATTTGGTCTTGGGTTTGTCCCCATTGCCAGTACATCGATTTAATTTTTCTATCGCAATTGGTAATTTCTGGTGCATCGAAAACATTTACCACTTTTGCGCCCTGTTGTTGTAGATAAGGATAAATATCTTCTTGTATCGCTTGATCTACAGAAGTTAAATTTCTTTGCATCTCTGTAAATATTCTCATTGGATAATTTCTAATTGTTACACCTGGCGCTTCAAAACCTTGAGGTGTCATTTTCCAATCTGTTGGCACTTGCCAGTATTCCATTGGTTGGCCTGTTTTTGGTGAATTTCTGGTAAGGGTTACCAAGTTGTTATTTCCATTCGAATAATTTTGAGAATTGTAAGCTCCATAATTACCGTATTGTGCATTTACTTGTTGGGTAGTTTGCCCAATTGCTGAGAAATATATAAGTGACATAAGCGATACAATTATTGAAAGTTTCATGATAAATTTTTTCAATGGTTTACCTCTGTATCGCAAGTGTTTTTAAAAGGTCATCAAGAATATTAGAAAAAATTAAAACTTTTTTAATGGATTAATTTCAAGGTTGCCAACATTGCGTAAACGGAAATTAGAATTTAGCAGCAACTTTATCTTTTTAAGTCTATTTTGAAGTGAAAACAACAACCTGAAAGCGGAATTTTTAGCGATGAATGGGGGGCTTTATGTAAACTAAAATGATGGAAAACAGGCGCAATGTTACTTTTATATGAAATTTCAGGAAATGTTCCTATAAGTTACGATTTTAGCAATTTTTAACCTTTTTGATTGCAAAAAATATTGCAATTAGGTACTTGTATTTCAAATTATATCACCTGTTATTATCAAATGATACACTAATTATAAACATTCCAACAAGTAGTGTTATCATTTTGACATGTTTCATTAACAAATCTTCATTAGCATATTTTATAGTAGAGATAACTTTGGAGAACACATTAATTATTGTTCTTCAAAAATCTACAAAAAATGCATAATGAAAATGAAAGCATGAAAATGAGAAGGCGGAATCCGGACAAACACTACTCAAAGTGGATTTCGTTATTTCCAGCAAGTCTTTTCTTATTGTTACTAATAGGAACAGCCACTTACGGTCAAACTCCACAAACAATTACAGGAGTTGTGTCCTCTAATTCAGATCAAATGCCTTTACCAGGAGCCACGGTATTAATAAAAGGCACTAACACAGGATCCACTACAAACTTTGAAGGTGAGTTCAGTATTCAAGCCAGCGAAAGCGATGTATTAGTTGTTTCTTATATAGGATATATTCCTAAAGAAATACAAGTTGGATCGCAAACAAACTTCGAAATTGCGCTAGACGAAGATATTGAGCAGTTGGAAGAGATTGTAGTTGTTGGATACGGTGAGCAGAAAAAGAAACTGGTAACAGGTGCAGCAGTTCAGGTAAAAGGTGACGACATTGCCAACAGAGCTACAACAGGTGTGCTTGATGGTTTACAAGGGCAGACAGCCGGTGTTACAATTACAAACACTTCTGGTCAGCCGGGTGAGAGCATGAAGATAAACATTCGTGGTGTTGGTACAATCGGTGATTCTGGCCCTCTATATATAGTAGATGGTGTACAAACCGGTGATATTTCTTATCTGAACAGTGCAGATATACAAAGCATAGACGTGTTAAAAGATGCGGCATCTGCTGCAATCTACGGTTCACAAGCAGCAAACGGTGTGGTTCTTATCACTACCAAAACTGGTTCTGAAGGAAAGACAAACATTTCTTTCGACGCATATTATGGTATAATGGAGCCCGCAAGACAAATCTCAATGCTTAATGCAACGGAGTACGCTGTAATTATGAATGAAGCAGCGATTAACTCTGGCAAAGCTCCTTACTTTACTCAAGATGAAATTGGTGCTTTAGGAGAAGGTACAGACTGGATTAATGAGATGATTTACGATAGCCCTGTTACTCAAAACTATGTGTTGGGTATGAATGGTGGTAGCGCAAAATCAACTTATTCTATGTCTTTATCATACACAGGTGAAGAAGGTATTGTTGGTGGTCCAGACCTTTCTGAGTATAACAGAACATCGTTCAGAATTAACTCAGATCATAAACTTTACAAAGATATTATTAAAGTAGGGCAACACTTAACTTTCTCTTATATAGACAGAAACGGAATTAGTGTGGGTAACCAGTACAACAACTCTTTTAGAGGTGCCTTTAACACTAGCCCACTATTACCAATGTACGACGATGAAGGTAACTTCCTTAACAACGTAAGTGGTGTTTTATATAATGATGGTCAAACTTGGGATCCATGGTTTACAGGAGAAAGCAACCCATATGCTTCTATGGTTTACAACAACCAAGGAGAAAACAAAACTCAAAAATTATTGGGTAATGTTTACTTGGAAGTTAATCCTATTAAAAACCTGAAATTCACTACTCGTTTCGGTATCGACTATTCTACAAACAAAACTCGCTCTTACTCTCCAGAATACGAATTGTCTATCTACGCATTTAGATTGTACGATCAGGCAAGTCAGTATATGTCAGATAATATGTCTTGGACGTGGGATAACTTTGCACAGTATGATATTACATTAGGAGATAAGCACAACTTTAGTGCAATGGCGGGTATGACATCATACGAGTATAAAGGAAGTTATTTAAGTGTAACAAATGCAGATTTAATTACTTCAGATTTAGATCATGCTTATATAGGAAATACTACAAACCAAGATTTTACAAGAATTTCATTTGATGGTGCGCCTATAGATGAAGAAATGAGACTTTCTTACTTCGGAAGAATCAACTATAACTTCGATGAGAAGTACTTGTTAAATGCAACTTTCAGAGCAGATGGTTCATCTAAATTTGCTAAGAACAACAGATGGGGTTACTTTCCTTCATTATCAGCAGGTTGGGTAATTTCTAATGAGGAGATGTTTGATGGAATGCCAGACTGGATCTCTTACCTTAAATTAAGAGCTAGCTGGGGTCAAGTAGGTAGCCAAAAAATTGAAGCATGGCAATACCTTGCACCAATTAGTGTAGATGCCAACTACTACTTTGGTTCAGAAGATTTCAATGCATCTGGTAATGCTATCGGTTCTTACTTAAGTCGTTTGGCTAATGAAGACATCAAATGGGAAACTTCAGAGCAAACAGATATTGGTTTAGACGCAAGATTCTTAGATGGTAAATTAAACGCAACCATCGACTGGTATAGAAAATCTACAAAAGACTGGTTACTAGTAGCTCCTTCATATGCTACTACAGGTACTGAGCCTCCATATTTTAACGGTGGTAATGTAATTAACCAAGGGGTTGAATTAGGACTTATCTGGCAAGAAGATAAAGGCGATTTTTCTTACAATGTGGCGGTAAACGTAACTAAAAACAGCAATGAGGTAACAGATGTACCAACTGAAGGAGAAATTGTTCCTGGTTTACAAAACATGTTGTACGACAACGCAGGTGTATTCTACCACAAAGCTAGATCTGGTTATCCAATCGGTTACTTCTGGGGATGGGAAACTGCTGGTATCTTCCAAAACGAAGACGAAGTAAACACTTATACCAATGGAGAAGGTACTGTAATTCAGCCAAATGCTAAGCCTGGTGATTTAAGATATGTAGATCAAAATGGTGATGGTGTAATTAACGATTCTGATAAAGTGAATGTAGGTGATCCAAACCCAGATTATACTTTCAGTGTAAACTTTGGTTTTAACTATAAAAACTTCGATTTCTCAGTACAAACTTATGGTGTAGCTGGTAATCAAATAGTACAGTCTTACAGAAACCACGCAAACGGTTACTCTAACTATACTAAAGAAATCTTGAACAGATGGCATGGAGAGGGAACTTCTAACACAATACCAAGAGTAACAGAGACAAATGTAAACTACCAGTTCTCTGATATCTTCGTGAAAGACGGTGATTTCTTCAGAATTAACAACATCACATTAGGATATGACTTCAGCAACTTGATTCAAAAAGAATTTATCAGCAGACTCCGTCTGTATGCTTCAGTGAAAAACGCTTTCACTTTCACCAAATACGATGGTATGGATCCAGAAGTGGGTTATGGTTTGGAAAATGGATCTTCTGGTGTTGACCTTGGATTCTATCCTCGTGCTAGGACTTACCTAATGGGTGTAAATGTTAACTTTTAAAATTTGAAGCAATGAAAAATATAAAAATATACTTATTAACAATTCTGGGAGCATTTTCGCTGACAAATTGTTCAGACAGCTTCCTCGACAGTGAGCCAACTATTGGGCTTACAGATGGAAACTATTACCAAACTATAGATGATGCCGAAGAAGCAATTATTGGTTGCTACGATGGTATTCAGCAGCTTTACGCAAGTGGAGTAGCGTTCCCTGTTGCATCTGAAGTATTATCAGATAACTGCTACGGAGGTACAGGAAACAACGATAGTTATGGCTATCAGGTAATAGATGAGTTCGACTTAAATCGTTCTTCTGGCGAAGTAAACATATTCGATAATAACTGGATCAATTCGTATAAAGCGATTTTCCGTTGCAATATGCTTCTTTCTAAAATGGACGATATCGACTGGGAAGGAGACGAAGATTACAGAGCTAATATTGAAGCACAAGCTAGATTTTTAAGAGCTTATGTTTACTTTGATATGGTTCGTCTTTTTGAGAGAGTTCCTTTATTAACTGAGCCACAAGATGGTAACATCCCTCAGTCTGAACCAGATGAAATTTACTCTGTAATTACAGAAGACCTATTATATGTTGCTGAAAATGCACCAGAAACTGTAGAAGCTGGTAGAGTGAACAGATGGGCGGCTAAATCACTTTTAGCTAGAGTATTTTTATTCTATACAGGTTATTACAGTTCAGATGATTTAGTAGGATTAGTTTCTAAAGCAGAAGTATTAGCAGGATTAGAAGAAGTAATTGCTAGTGGATATTATTCATTAATTAGTGAATACCCAGACTTATGGCCAGCAGCATCTTCTGAAATTAGTGAAGATGGTGAAACTCTTGAAACTACTTACGCAGGTAAAGACAATGCAGAAACCATATTTGCTATCAAATACAACATTACTTCAGATTACGATGGTAACACAGATGGTAACCACTGGTTAGTAATGCTTGGATTACGTGCACAAGCTTTTAGCCCTTACGGAAGAGGCTGGGGAGCATGTACTGTAAATCCAGAATTGTATGCAGCTTATACTGCAAACGACACGCGTAAAGAATCGTCTATCATTGCAATTGCAGAAGAAGGACTTGAATTTGATAATTCTGACCAACGCGAGTACACTGGTTATACAAACAAAAAATACACGCCACTGGCAAACCCAGATGGAACAGATGTAGCAGTTGCAAATGGTGCTACCGATTTCCAAATTGGTCAGTTCCAAGATTTTGTAGTAATCAGATATGCAGATGTATTGTTAATGGCAGCAGAGTTAGGCAGCGCAAACGGACAAACATATTATGATATGATTCGTCAGCGTGCTGGTTTAGGTACAAAAGCTTTAACGCAAGCTAACATTATGGCTGAGCGTAGACTTGAGTTTGCTTTTGAAGGCTTGAGATATTGGGATTTATTACGTCAAGGTGTGGATGTTGCAGCAGCAGCAATTGATGATAACTTAACTGTAATGAACGGTGGAGTATCAGAATCTAAATCGATAGAGGCAAGTGATGTAACTAAAACCAGAGGTTTCCAGATGATTCCTCAAAACCAGATTACCCAATCTGATGGTGTTTTGGAACAAAATGCAGGATGGGAATAATCTCCACTTAACTCTAAAAATATAGAAAAATGAAAAATAACATAAATAAATTGTGGGCACTGCTGATATTGGCAGTGGTATTCTTAAATGCTTGTACGCCTGAGGAATATGAGTTAGGTAGCTTAATTTCTAAGAGTGACCTACAATACTCAATTACTCCAGACAGCTCAGACCCGAACACTATTATTCTGGAAAGCCAGAATCAAGGTTTAACGCCTCTTTGGGTTACTCCAATGGGTAGATCAACTAAAGTGGTAGATTCTGTAAAGTTGGCATTTCCGGGAATATACAAATTTGTTTACGGTGTACAAAGTGATGGTGGATTTGTGCAAGCAGATACATTTACTATAGAAGTTACTACTACTAACTTAAGTTATGTAGACGACCCAATGTGGGATTTACTAACTGGTGGCGTAGGTAGCGAAAAAACTTGGTATCTTGATCTCGATGCAGATGCAGTAAGTAAATATTTTGCTGGCCCGCTTTACTATGCAGGTACTAGCTATGGATATGGTAATGCTTGCGAAGATGAAGTTGATTGCTGGAGCTGGGAGCCAGACTACCCTGGTAATTCATGGTTAATGGATGCTGGCGATTACGGAAGCATGACATTTAGCTTGGCCGGAAACGCAACTGCTACTGTAAACAATCCGATGTTGGGTACTAATGAAACAGGTACTTATTTCTTGGATGCAGATGCAAAAACACTGAGTATGACAGATGCAGAGCCATTGCACGATTCTGGTAACGATGGTAATGTAATTAACTGGGGAGATTTAAAAATCATCAGCTTAACTGAAAATACCATGCAACTTGCTGCTTTGCGTGATCCTGCATTATCTGGTGAAGGTGCTGCATTGTTAATCTATAATTATATCTCTAAAGATTATGCAGATAGTTGGTCACCAGAAGAAACTGGTGATCCAGAAATAGAAGTAGATTTAGGAGATGGTACTGCTTCAGATGCAATTGGAGTAACCAATACTAAAACATGGAAGCTTAGTACCACATCACCATTCGATTGGGCTTCAATAGAAGGTGAAATCTTAAATGGTTGGGAAAACATTAGTGATTATCCAGAATGGGCAGGATATACTGAAGCAGACGTAGATGGTATTTCTTCTGCTCAAATCCAGTTCTCTGCAAATGGTAGTGTTACAGTAACTGATAATGAAGGTGTTTCAACCACTGGTACTTATACAGTAAATGAAAGTACAAATGTGATCACTTTTGCTGATGTAACTCCAAGTTTCAGCATTGGTACTTGGGTAGTTGCCACAACCACAGCAGACAACGAATGGAAAATTATTAAAACGACTGTGGTAGATTCTGAGGTAACAGATATTTGGTTTGGGCAAAGAGATACTGAAAGTGCACAATACATGGTATTCCATTTTGTAGTAGAATAATAACTATAGAAATCGTCAGAGAATCACACACTGATATGATTTCAATTAATAAAAATATAGACTATCAACCAGCTAAATAGAAATACATAAAACAATAGAAGGGTAACCCCCGCTTGGGGGTTACATTCTTCTCGACTTTAACAGGGTGTTCAATAGCTTACAAACGATTATATAAATAATGAAAAAGACAATCTTATATCTACTGCTTTTTTCTCTGATGGCTGCCTGTAGTAAGGATAGCTACATCATGGAAAATGATCAGGTAGTTGTTACAACTTCTGGGCAGGATGCAAATCCACATACAAGGCTTACTGTAATTAGTGATGGAATTATTAAAGTAGAAGCTTCTGCAACAAGAGAATTTGATACAGAAAAAAGCCTTATTGCTACTGAGAATTATAAAAAAGTTGATTACGATGTAGAAGAGAATGATTCAGAAGTAATAATTAAAACAGCCAAATTAATTGTAAAGGTTTCTAAGGCAGATGGAACAGTAAGTTATTTTGATCTGGATAATCAACCAATTATTGCTGAAAAAGCAAACGGTCGTAGCTTTGAGCCGATTACTGTAGACAATACCAATGGATACACACTTCGCCAACAGTTCGACTCACCAGAAGACGAAGCGCTTTATGGTTTAGGTCAACATCAGGCAGACGAAATAAACTACAAAGGAAAAAACGAAGAGCTTTTCCAATATAACACCAAGGTTTCAATCCCATTTATAGTATCTACAAAAAAGTACGGAATACTTTGGGATAACTACTCACTTACCCGTTTTGGCGACCCACGCCCATATTCAAACATCAACACACTAAAGCTTTACAACAAAGCTGAAAAGGCAGGTGGATTAACAGCTACTTACCACGATACAAAAACAAACAATACTTGTATCGAAAGAGACGAAGAAGAAATTGATTACGAAAACCTTACTACAATCTCTAAATTTCCAGATTGTGTAGATTTTAATAATGCTAAAATTACTTGGGAAGGCTACATAGAAGGCAACGAAGAAGGCCTACACAGATTCTTATGTTATTATGCCGGTTATACCAAATTATGGATCGATGGTGAACTACAGTTTTACAAGTGGAGAACTGCATGGAACCCATCAGTAGCTAAATTTAGTGTTAACCTAAAACCGGGAGAGAAAAAACACATCAAACTAGAGTGGATTCCAGATGGCGGTGTTTCTTACATGGGATTAAAAGTATTAACTCCGGTTGATGAAGAAAACCAAAAAGACCTTTCTTTCTATTCAGAAATGGGTCAAGATATCAGATACTATTTTGTGTATGGCGATAACATGGATGAAGTTATCAGCCAATACAGAACAATTACTGGCAAAGCGCAAGTAATGCCTAAATGGTCTATGGGTTTCTGGCAAAGTCGTGAGAGATACAAAACGCAAGAAGAATTGTTAGACGTACTTCACGAATTTAGAGATCGCCATATTCCGTTAGACAACATCGTATTAGACTGGTCTTACTGGCCAGAAACCAAATGGGGTAGCCACGATTTCGATCTAAACCGTTTCCCAGATGCAAAAGCGATGGTAGACGAAGTGCACGACAATAATGCACAAATTATGATCTCTGTTTGGCCAAAATTCTATTTAGAAACTGAGCACTTCAAAGAATTTGACGAGAATGGATGGATGTACCGCACTGCTATAGAAGACAGTGTAAAAGACTGGATTGGCTCGGGTTATTACGGTTCTTTCTACGATGCGTACAGCGAAGATGCAAGAAAATTATTCTGGAAACAGATCAATAATAAATTATACACAAAAGGTTTTGATGCTTGGTGGTTAGATGCCACAGAGCCAGACGTACTTTCAAATGCAAGTTTGGAATACAGAAAAGACTTAATGAACCCGACCGCTTTAGGTCCATCAACCAAGTACTTTAATGCTTTCGCTTTAATGAATGCCAAAGGTATTTACGAAGGACAAAGAGCATTAGAGAATGACGAGAGAGTATTCATCTTAACCAGATCAGGTTTTGCAGGTATCCAAAAATATGGAGCAGTAACTTGGAGTGGTGACATCGGAACCCGTTGGGAAGACATGAAAGCCCAAATTTCAGCAGGTATCAACTTTGCGATGTCTGGTTTACCTTATTGGACAATGGATATTGGTGGTTTTTGCGTAGAGAAAAGATACGAAAGAGCACAAGAAGGTAGCGAAGACTTGAACGAGTGGAGAGAGCTAAACACACGTTGGTTCCAGTTTGGTGCATTTGCACCGTTGTTCCGTGTGCATGGTCAGTATCCTTATCGTGAAATATTCAACATAGCACCAGAAGATCACCCGGCATACAAATCTATACTCAAGTACAACAAGTTAAGATATAGCTTAATGCCATACATCTATAGTTTAGCCGGTTGGACATATACAAAAGACTACACCATTATGCGTGGTTTGGCTATGGATTTTACCGACGATGCGAAAGTATATAATATAGGTGACCAGTTCATGTTCGGGCCATCAATTATGGTAGCTCCAGTATATGAATACAAAGCAAGAAAAAGAGATGTTTACTTGCCTGCATCTAAAGGTTGGTACAATGGCAACACAGGTCAATTCTTAGAGGGAGGTCAAAAAATTATTGCTGATGCTCCTTACGAAGATATGCCAATGTTTATAAAAGCAGGTTCAATTCTTCCTTTCGGTCCTGAAATAGAATACACAACGCAGAAACCAGCAGACCCAATTACTTTGGTGGTTTACACTGGTGATGATGCAACTTTTGAAATATACGAGGATGAAGGCACTAACTACAACTATGAGAATGGTGCTTTTACAGAAATTCCATTAACATGGAGTGAGGCAGAAAAAACACTTACCATTGGCGCTAGAAAAGGAGAGTTTGAAGGTATGTTGAAAGACAGAACTTTTAGAGTTGTGTTTGCTTCAAAAGCGAATGGAGTTTCATTGTATGATGAAAAAGCAGATTATAAAGAAGTAAAATACGATGGAACAGAGCAAAAAGTAATAATGGAATAGCAATCAATTATTCTATTGAAAATTACTAACATATACCATTGAAAATGAAAATATTAAAAATAACTAACTTATTGTTCGTGCTAACTTTAACAGCTTTTGGGAGCTTGTATGCCCAAAATGCGATTAAAGGAGAATGGAGCAATGTGAAGATTGGCGGAGGTGGTTTTGTATCGGGCGTAATTGCTTGCCCTACAGAACAGAATTTATTTTATGCACGAACAGATGTTGGAGGAGCTTATAGATGGAATGACACAAACCAAAAATGGCTTCCGTTATTGGATTGGGTATCTGAGGATGAAAAAGCCTTGTTAGGTGTTGAGAGTATCGCAATCGATCCTAACTCACCTAACAGGCTTTATATTGCTGCCGGACTTTCAGGTTATAGCTGGCCGGGTCAATCTATTCTCATCTCTGATGATTATGGAGAAACCTTCGAAAAAGTGTCAGTCAACTTGTACATCCACGGCAATGGCATGGGAAGACAAACTGGTGAAAAACTGATGGTTGATCCTAACAAAGGCAACATCTTGTTTTATGGCACCAGAAAAAATGGTTTATGGAAAAGCACCGACAGTGCTGCTACATGGACACAAATTGAAAGCTTTCCTGTAACCTCTACACCCAATTTAAATGGAGTTAGTTTTTTAGTATTTGATAAAAATTCTGCCGAATTGGGAGAAGCCACACAGACAATTTATGCGGGCTGTTCTCAAACTGGCGAAAACATGTATGTTTCTAAAGATGGTGGAGCAAACTGGGAGGCAATTCCAGATACACCAACTACCGGAAATATTATGCCACATAGAGCAGTACTTTCTTCAGATGGAAGCATGCTTTATGTAACTTATGCAAATGGTGCAGGCCCTCACTTACAAACTTGGGATGGCGTAAATGAGCTAATGGATAAAGGAGCTGTTTTTAGCTACAATACGGTAAGTGGAGAGTGGAAAAACATTTCACCGATTGATTTATTAATTGAACCAAATACAGTTGGATGCTACGGCGGTATTTCAATTGATCCGAATAACAACAACCGTTTGGTGTGTAGCACCATCAATCATTGGAGCCAGCAACAGGTTTATACAGATGGTTCTTCGGCTTGGGGAGATAGAGTTTTTGTGAGTGAAGATGGTGGAGAAAACTGGCAAAATATTTTTGAAGGCGACAATCCAACCAAACTGGATAACAATGGTGTAAACTGGATTTCTGGCCATAATTTACACTGGGTTGGCAGTGCCGAACTCGATCCATTTAATAGTGAGCGATTGTTTTTAACTTCTGGTAATGGCATTTTCATGATAGACAGTTTAACAACAGCCGAATCACCTACACTCAAATTTAGTGTAGATGGAATCGAAGAAACAGTGCCATACGATATGGTGAGTATACCAAATGGCCCTTTTGTTTCTATCGTGGCAGATTACGATGGTTGGGTGCACCAAGATGTTTATGAATATCCAGCAGGAGCGAGGCATGCTCCAAATATGGGTTCATCAACCGGTTTGGCTTACTCTCCACAAAATACAGAGGTGTTGGTGAGAGCTGGCAGTTCAAATGGTTCGCTTTATTATTCACTAGATCAAGGAGCAAACTGGACAGTTTTTGAAAGCTTACCGGGAGAGTTTACCAGTGGTCGTGTGGCTGTATCATCAGATGGAGAAACGCATGTGGTAGTTTGGATACCCGGTTACGAAGGTGGCGCAACGGTTATCAATAAAATGTATGCTACAACCGATTGGGGTGCATCTTGGAGTAATTTCTGGAATAGCAGTTACGGTTCTATAAGTGGTGGTCATCCTTATACTGATCCTATTGAGCCAAGAACGTTTTATATTTATTCCAGTGCAAAAGGTAAAATATTTAAGTTTTATTATCCTAACCAAGGGCAACCACAAGTAACAGAATTAGCAAGTATAGGCACAAGTGGTTCTGCACATTTAGCAGTTAATCAAGATACTACCGCAGATTTCTGGGTTGCACTCAATGCAGGCGGACTCAGCCATTATAAAAATGGAGGAACTACAACAATCGATAACATAAATGCTCAAGCCGTTAGTTTGGGCAAAGCAGCAACTGACTCAGATTATCCTACCTTGTTTGTATGGGGAGTGAGAAATGAAATTGAGGGAATGTATCGCTCTACAGACAAGGGGGAGAGTTGGTTTAGAATTAATGACGATGCGCATGAATACGGAGGTTTGGGTAATACCTCTATGATTTTGGGAGATAACAATGTATTTGGGAAGGTTTATATGTCTACAGCAGGTAGGGGATTTGCCTTTGCAGAATCTGGTACAGATACTTTATCGGTAGATGAGGATGTAGTACAAAATCCAGATGATGAAGACCCTGACGACGAAGATGTAACAGCAATTGGAGATGAGATTTCAGAAGATGGTATGTTTACCTACCCGAATCCATTTACAGATTATTTCCAAATTGAAAATGTGAAACAAGGTGTTGCTAAGGTTTACACCTCACAAGGAAAACTAATTCAAGAAATCACATTTTCTAACAGCATTAAACTAGGTACAAACTGGCCAAAAGGTGTTTACCTTATTAAAGTTTACGCAGATAATAGTTGGCAACTGGCCAAGCTTATAAAATATTAAAGAGATTATATCAGAATAGAATCATATCATTTATTGAGAGTTTCCTGTATCAGGAGACTCTCTCTTTCAAAATCTGTTTATTCTGACACATTTAATTTGAGTATCAATCACTTACAGTTATATTTAAATTATATAGGCACATTAATTACTAACAGCCTTACAAAACTAAGCTCCCTTCTGCCAGCCAAACTTTAAGAGTTTATTTTGAAAGGTAACAAGCACTCAATAGCTTTATGCTTTATTAAATGCCAAAAACAGATGCATAATCATACAAACATATCATATTGGATTAAGCATTTATACTTCCTGCTGCTATTCACAACAGGATTTATTACTCAAGGTATTGCTGATGATCATCACTATTCTTTTATCAGAATTAATAATAACAATGGGCTGATAAACAACCAGACAACTGCCATTTTAAAAGACTCCCGTGGATTTGTTTGGTTCGGTACTTCGTCTGGCTTGAGTAGGTTTGATGGTTCTGGATTCAAAAATTATATTCACAGTGATAAAGATTCAACTTCCCTTCTAGATAACTTTATCGAAAATATGCAAGAAGATGCAGATGGAAATCTGTGGATTCAAATGCGTTGGTATTACAGTGTTTTTAATTTTGAAAACGATACATTTACAAGCCTACCTAACCTATTAGATAAGAATGGCTTACATAATGAAGTAGTAGAAAAGGTTTATATAGATAAGGAAAAACAAATCTGGTTTAAGACCGCAAGCAGGCAACATTATGTGCTATATGATGTAAAAACAGGTACACTTTCAGACCCTTTTAGTAAGTCTTTTTTATACAGTGGTCATGTTACAGATTTTTACCACGATGGCAAAAATTACTACTATCTATATACAGACGGAACAATAGAATGCTTTAATGGACATGGTTATCAACTTTTATTTCGCGATGGGCAACTCTCAAATTTACTTACCTCAGATAATCTCACAGCAAAAATATTTGTAGATAGAGAAGGCGATCTATGGATTTATGGAAATGATGATGGGGTTTACTACTACCATTCAACTAGAAAAAAATGGCAGCATTTCTCTGTAAATTCCGAAGAAGTAAAGCTAAGTAGCAACCTAATAAAAAAAATAGTTCAAGATAATGCCGGAGCTATTTGGATTGGTACCGATCACGGTGGAATCGACATATTTGATAAGTACACGCAGTCAATTCAAACACTATTTCATCAACCAGAAAATCCGAAGAGTATCTCCCAAAACTCTATCACAGATTTATTGGTAGATGAGGAAGGCATTGTATGGATTGGCACCTACAAAAATGGGATTTGCTATTACCATCAAAATATCCATAAATTTCCACATTACAGGCATTTGCCCTCAGCAGAAAACAGTTTGCCATACAATGATGTAAATTGTTTTGTAGAAGATTCTGCTGGTAATTTATGGATAGGGACGAATGGTGGCGGTTTGTTTTATTTTGACAGAACTACTGGAAAATATACCACCTATAAAAATGATCCTGAAGATAAAAATAGCTTGAGCAACAATGTTGTTGTAAACCTTTTTATCGACAATGAAGGTTTGCTCTGGGTTGGTACTTTTACTGGTGGTCTTAATGTGTATGATGGAAAAAAGTTTACCCGTTTCATCACCACGAAAAACAACTACTCTGGCTTGCCAAACAATAACATCTGGACCATTAATCAAGATAATGATAAAATGATCTGGATTGGCACTCTAGGAAGTGGCATAGTACTATACGATAAAGAGAAAGAGTCTTTTTTACCCATTCCTAACCTTGGTAGAACTCCACCACCAAGTGAGTTTATTACCAATATTCATAAAATGCGCAATGGGAATATGTTTATTGCCACTGCCATGGGTGTCGTATTTTATGATACAGAAAAGCGTAGATTTCAAAATCATCCAAATATTGAAACCCAAGAACCTTTCAACATTAGCAACAATAATGTAAATGAGGTATATGAAGACTCACGAGGTTTATTATGGATTGCCACCAGAGAAGGGCTAACTGTAATTAACCCATTTAATAATACAGTAAAAAGGTTTAGCGAAGAAGATGATCTGCCAGAAGACATCATAAATTGTATTTTGGAAGACGACGATAAAGCCATTTGGGTAAGTAAATCGACAGGTATTAGCCAGATAAAACCAGTACAAGTAAGTGCTGATGGAAGGTATGAATATGAGATTCATAACTATACCGAAGCTGATGGTTTACAGGGAATGGAGTTTAATGTAAATGCCAGGTTTAAAACTTCTAAAGGCGAATTGATTTTTGGCGGACCTAATGGTTATAATCTCTTTCAACCAAAAAACATTAAATACAACACCAATTTACCAGATGTAGCTTTTACCGATTTCCAAATATTTAATAGAAGTATTTCTGTAGCGCAAGAGGTAAACGGCCTTCAAATTCTGGATAAATCAATCGTTTCTACTGGTGAGATTACCCTCAAACATTCAATGAATGTTTTCTCCATAGAGTTTGTAGCACTTAACTTTTTTATTCCAGATAAAGTGAAGTACAAATACATGCTAGAGGGTTTTGATAACCAATGGATAGATGTAGACGACCATATCAGAAAAGTAACTTATACAAACCTCAATCCAGGTAAATATACATTTAAGGTAAAAGCCTCTAACAACGATGGTATTTGGAATGAAGATTACGCACAATTGCAATTGAGTATTCTACCACCATTTTACAAGACACCCATTGCGTATTTCTTCTATACTATTTGTATTGTGGGCATTCTGTTTTATTACCGCTACTCCATGCTCAAAAAAGAAAGAGTTAAGTTTAAAATTGAGCAAGAAAGGTTACAAAACAAGCGCCATATAGAGATGGATGAAATGAAACTCAAGTTTCTCACAAATGTGAGCCATGAGTTTAGAACGCCACTTACGCTCATTATGGCTCCTTTGGAGAAATTGATGAAGAAAGAGCGAGAGCCATCAGAAAACAAACTATTTGAGACCATTGAGCGAAACACACATCAATTGATGGACCTTGTAAATCAGTTGCTAGATTTTAGAAAACTAGAGCTGCATGGCTTAAAATTTAATCCGTCTTATGGAGATATAGTTACCTATCTAAAAGAAGTTTGCGATGCTTTTTCGGAGAGCTTTAAAAAGAAAGGAATTCAATTTGAATTTAAGAGTAACAAAGAACCTTTGTTTTTCTTATTCGATCATGAGAAGATCAACAAAGTAATGATGAACTTGCTCTCTAATGCGCTTAAGTTTACGCAAGAAGGAGGTAAGGTAACTGTTTTTATCTCTTATTTTGCTGGTTCGGAGAAAGAAGACGATTACATTGAACTTAAAGTAAAAGATACAGGAGTTGGCATTCTAGATTACGAAAAAGAGAAGATATTTGAACGTTTCTATCAATCTAAAAACAACCTTTCACTAGGGCTTTCAGGTAGTGGTATTGGTTTAAATCTCGCCAGAGAAATGATTCAGCTACATAATGGAACCATTACCGTTGAAAGTGAAGAGGGAAAAGGTGCAGAATTTTGTGTTACATTACCATTCGCTCAAAATGAAGAACAGGTAACAGAACTTCCGACAGAAGAAATAACCGAAGCAGAAGATACCTCTGAGGTAACCGAAGAAAAATCTCAAGGTAAACAATCTGTCTTATTGGTAGAAGACAATTATGATTTTAGGGTGTTTATGAGAGAAACCCTACAAGATAAATATCAGGTATTTGAGGCACCTGATGGTAAAAAAGGTATTGATTTGGTGCATCAAAAACATCCAGATTTAATTATAAGTGATGTAATGATGCCTGAGATGGATGGGATGGAAATGTGCAAAAAGCTGAAAAAGGATGTGCGAACTTCACACATTCCACTGATTCTGTTAACTGCCAGAACTGCCGACGAAGACAAGATTAAAGGTTTGGAAATTGGCGCTGATGATTACATTACCAAACCATTTAAAATGGAATTGCTTCTGTTGCGCCTCCAAAATTTGATTGACAAGCAAAAGCAAACTCAAAAGCGCTTTCAAAAGAAAATGGATATCAATACTTCTGAGATTGAGATTTCTAGTATCGATGAAAAACTACTAAAAAAAGCGATTGCTTTAGTTGAGAAAAATATCTCCGAGCCTAAATTTTCTGTTGAAGACATGAGCCACGAGTTGGGCATGAGTCGAGTTTACTTGTATAAAAAACTGATGGCTATTACTGGCAGATCGCCAATTGAATTTATAAGAATAATCAGGCTAAAAAGGGGCGCCCAATTACTGGAAAAAAGCCAGATGACTATTGCAGAAGTTGCTTACGAAGTAGGCTTTAACAGCCCGAGGTATTTTAGTAAATATTTTGAAGAGGAATATGGCATGCTACCTTCTGTATTTATAAAGCAGCATAAAGAAAAAGACAAAAAGCATTTTAACATCAATCAGAAGTAAAGGTCTTTTTGTCTTGTTTACAATCAGTTTTTACTCACCTGCTTAGGCATGTAGGCATATAATTTACTATTGAGTTTTTGAGGATTGAAAGGTTTTAATATATGATCTTCTAATCCGATGCTATGTAATTTGTCCCTTACATCTAACATCGCTGAGGCTGTCATGGCTAAAATGGGAATATTGGCTTTTTCTCTACCCATTGCTTTTATACGCATGGTCGCTTGGTAGCCATCCATCTCTGGCATTTGTATATCCATTAGAATAACATCGTAATTATTATCAGTTACTTTTTCCACTGCAACCAATCCGTTTTCTGCCAGTTCTAAAGAAACATTCCAACTATTTAAAAACTCAGTAGCAATTAGCTGGTTTACCATATTGTCTTCTACTAGTAAAACTCTTAGTCCTTGCAAGTCATAATAGTTAGTTTCCAACACCTGATTTTTAACTACACCATTTGAGTTTTCTTCTTCTTTGGCAAGACCAAACCTTAGTCTAAAACTAAAACTAGAACCATTGCCTTCTTCACTTTCTATTTTTATCTGGCTCCCTTGTAATTCAATTAGCCTTTTTACTATTGAAAGCCCCAAACCAGTACCACCAAACTTTCTAGTTGTGCTGTCATTAGCTTGAGTAAATCGCTCGAATATCTTATCAATTTGACTTTGGCTTATTCCGATACCAGTATCAATTATTTCAAATAATAAAACAATGTCTTTTTCTTCCTCTTCTAGTACTTCAACTCCAAGAGTAACCTTACCTTCTTCTGTAAACTTTAAGGCATTGCTTATTAAATTATTTAATATTTGCGTAAGTCGAGTCGGGTCTCCAATAATCACTTTAGGTACATCGGAATCCATCTGTACTTTAAGTCTGATACCTTTCTCTTCTGCTTTAAATTGAAAGCCTTGTTTTAGCGTGTGTGTAATTTCGTATAGGTTAAAGGGTATTTTTTCAAATGTAATCATTCCTGATTCTATTTTGTTGTAATCTAATATATCGTTAACTAGAGCCAATAAATTATCTCCTGAGAACTTTAACGTTTTTAATTTATTTATTTGATCTTCGCGAGGCGATCCTTCTAAAAGTAAATGAGTCATGCCCAATACAGCATTAAGCGGTGTACGTATTTCGTGAGACATGTTAGACAAAAATGCAGATTTAGCTTCTGCAGCCTGCTTAGCTTCAGTAAGTGCTTTTTCTAAACTTTGAGATGCTTTTTTAATTGCATCTATATCTTGAATTGTACCATACATTCTTATAGGAATCCCATTTTTAATTTCTACCTGACCTAGTAATCTGATCCAGATATCATTGCCTTTGGCAGTAGTAGATACAAACTCATACTCCCAACTTTCACCCGTTTTTAGGCTGTTCTCCATTAATTTCTTCAGTATTTCTCTGGCCTCTGGATACTTACAAAACTTGAAACCTGAGTCTATTTCTGGCTTAAAATCAAGAGCAACTTCATGAATATTTTTTGCCATATCAGACCATATAATTTCATTTTTTTCTGTGTCTACTTCCCAGCCGCCCACTCTAGCTAGGCTATTGGTTTGCTCTAGTAATTCTTTTATTTTTTTAATTTCATCTGCTGCATTTTTACTTTGAGTAATATCTCTAGCTGCTGCATAAATTAAATCTCCTTTAGGTCTGGAACGCCATTCTATAAACCTATAAGTACCATCTTTACATCTGTATCTATTTATAAAACTTGGAATAATATTTCCATTCCCTAAATTTTCCATTGCACTTATAGTGGCCTGTATATCGTCTGGATGTATGAGATCGAGAAAAGTCACACTTTTTAATTCTTCTATGGTAAACCCAAGTGTATCTTCCCAAGATTTATTTAATTTTAGAAACTTCCCTTCCTGATTTGCAATAGCCAATAAATCTATTGCCATAGAAAAGAAACTATCTAATTCTTCTGTTTTTTCTAGTAATTGATCTTCTGCCCCTTTGCGTTTAGTAAAATTATGCGCTACACAAAATATTTCATTAGTGCTTCCATTTTGCATAGCCATTTTAGAAACATTCATTTCGTACCATTGCACATTATCTCCTTGCTTTATATCGAATACAAGTCTTTTTCTTTTTCCAGAAGCTAGTACTTTCTCTACACTTTCTACGATTTGTTTAATACCTTTTTCAGAGATTCCAGTTTCAATTAAATTCTTACCTTTTAAAAAGTTTTTAGTAACTGGATCAACTTCTGCATTTTTGCTAAAAGACTCTTTAATTTTTAAAGTATTATCTAAAATAAAAACTAAGTCTCCTGTACCAGCAACAATCTCATTTAATTGTTTATTAGATCTTTCGAGGGCTATCTCTTTCTCTTTCTCAGTGGTAATGTTATAATACACGCCTAGAATTTTGGAAGCTTCCTTGTTATCATCTCTTATTAATATTGCTCGGCTACGTATCCAAACAATAGAGTTATTTGCATGCTTGTATCTTAATACTTGATCGTAAGGCGTAGCAGGATGTTTAATGTATTCTTTTATTTTTTTTAAGGCTTTTTTATAATCTTCAGGCAAAATAAAATCCGTCCATTTGAGCTTTTTTTGAGTAACTTCTGTCATGTCGTAGCCCAAACTACTTAAAAAATGTTCGCTTATGCACTTATTATCCGGGGTATTAAAATCCCAGTACCACCAACCATCTAAAGCATTTGACTCAACAAAGTCCAGTACATTACTATTGTTTTTAATGAGATCGTTAAGCTCTTTCTTAAGAGCACACTCATTTACATCTTTCATATTCTAGCCCATTTTAGTTAAAATATAAAAGCATAAAGTACCTGATTATTATAGAACAAAAAGAGAATAAAGTACATATAACCTTCAAGGCCAGAGGTATACAAGAATTATAAAGATTTCAATTATGAAAACAATAATTTTTAAATAAAACCTCCCAAAGTTTAATAGCATTTTGCCGCTATTATTTATAAAAATAATAGAGATGATAATATTCTCTAACAAGTGAAAAAGAAATCACATGCTACACTATGTTATTGAGTAGTTATGCGTTGTTACTAAAAAAGCAAAATATTATGGAATTAATCTACAAAAACAATTACGGAAAAGCAGAGTACGATGCTGGTACTAAAACACTACGCACACAATACATTGGTATCGCTCACAAGGAACATATTATAGACCTTTTAAGAAAGGTGATTGACTTTGCTGAAAATGGTAAGATTAAACATATGATAGCCAATCTTACATTAATGAATGGCACTTTTACTGGCGCATTAGATTTCTTTGAATCTGAGTTTTATCCGCATATGATTGGTAACGGACTAGAAACTTACGCCATGGCTGTTTCAAATGATGTTTTTACCAAGTTTGCAGCAACACAATTAAATAAGAGAATTGGAGGTAAGCTAGACTGGCATGTATTCCCAAGTTTAACAGATGCAGAAGTATGGACTAAAACACAAATCGAAGTTTTGCAAAATTCATAGATCACTAGAATTCGATTATTATACTAACAACATAAGATATCATTGAAAGTGAAGTGTAAATGCTTCACTTTTTTTATTTTTCTTCTTTTATCTATATGACTGAAAATTTACTGAATAAGATCATCACTAAAATAAAAGAGTGTAACCCACAATATATACATTGGATTCATCTACAATACTTAGAAGATACTATTGAGTTGGCTCATATTAGTGGATATAAAGATATAGTTGATCGTGGTATAAATTTGATCAATAATTACCAATTTGAAATAGACTTTGAAGACGAACAAAGGGAATTCAAGACATATGAATTGCCCACAAACGATATTATCACGAAAAATCTCCCAAAGATTAATAATGATGAGTTGATAAAATATATAAATAATTTAAGAGAGCCACATTTAGATAAAACACTCAGCAACAATTATAAAAAAGCATTTGAAATAGCAAAAAACGAAAGCCAAAAAGAAGAAATTATTTTAACTCAACTAGTAATTGGTGATGTCGAAAATGCTCTAAAATATCACTCAGAATTACAGGAAGACTTTAGAAGAGATAATGTTCTACTAATTACAGGATTAGAATTATACAGACAAGGTTATCATGAAAAAGCTATGCATTATTTACAAGTACAAATTGATAAAAATAGCATTTTCATCTTGTTTTGGATTGCATGTATTCTAGAAGGTAGAATGCCGTGGTTTGGTTATCCATATCCCGATTATTAATAGAGTTTATGATAGGAAACCATCATTCACCCTTATCTACATTTAACCTTTTAATAGTTCCTATCTTCCCCATAACAGCATTTTATGCATTGTTTTCAAAAAATATTTTGCTTGGTTTACACTTTTAGTCGGCATCAGTATCCTATTAAAAGAATCAATTATTATATTCGATAGATATAAGCTATGAAGATAAATAATAACTATACCCTATATTTTTCTTTAGGATTTTTTGTGGGAATTATCTGCTTTCTACTATCTCATGAATATTACCCCATGTTTTTTCATCAAGAGGAGGAAGCAGCAAATAAAATAACTCAAACAAAACCTTGGAGGATCAAAAGTATACGCTTCGATTTGCCCGAAAATAACAAGAGAGATTTAATCGAATACGGCTACGAAATTATCACTAAAAGCTCTCAGCATATTGGGCCACTTGCCAAGAATCCTACAAAGCGGTTTGCAGGAAATAACCTATCTTGTAGCAATTGCCATTTGGATGCAGGCAAAAAAATTGGTGCAGGTTCTTTTGTAGGTATCACCCATAGGTTTCCACAGTTTAGAGGGAGAGAAAACAAAATCGGCACGCTTAAAGAAAGGGTTAATGGCTGTATGGAGCGAAGCATGAATGGAAAAAAACTGTCTGAATATAGTGTTGAGATGGAAGCCATTATTGCTTATATGGAATGGCTAAGCGAAGATGTACCAGAAGATGTAGAAAAACTTTACAAAGGTTATGTTAAAATCCAGATACCTGAATACAAAGCTGATCCAATAAAAGGTAAATCGCTTTACTTAAAGTATTGCCGCCAGTGCCACATGGAAGATGGACAAGGTTTTAAAACTCCAGGAGATACTTTTAATGGTTACATCTATCCGCCGGTGGGTGGGCTAGACAGCTTTAATGATGGCGCAGGTATGAACAGGGTACTTACTGCTGCCCAGTTTATAAAAGGGAATATGCCATTTGGGGCTACTTATGATAAACCCATTGTATCAGATGAAGAAGCCTATCACATTGCAGCTTACATCAACACATTAAAAAGACCAGAAAAACCACACAAAGAAGTCGATTTTCCTGATAAAAAACTCAAGCCTGTATCTACTCCTTACGCTCCTTGGACAGATAACTTCACACAGGAGCAGCATAAATTTGGACCTTTCCCTCCAATTATAGAATACTATAAAAAGGAGTTCGGAATCAATAAAAGTAAATAAACTTACCCCTCTTAAATAGGAATAAGTTTATCTCCAATTCTTCTTAAATAATAATGGAAGTGTGGGATTAAGGCAATGCTCATCATCACCAAAATAATAAAGACACTCATATATATATAATAATCTCTGGCATAGAGTAGGTCTGTTTGTTTTCTTACTGAGCCGCTGAGCAATTTTCTAGCTCCGGCATTTGCTTGTAAATCAGAAGCTCCTCTATTTAATAATGCCTGCTTATATGCATTAACTCTAGTTATATTTTCGGTATTCGTACTTACTACTTCAACAGCAAAATCATTATAGTGAATGCTA
Source organism: Chondrinema litorale (assembly GCF_026250525.1). Classification (GTDB taxonomy): domain Bacteria; phylum Bacteroidota; class Bacteroidia; order Cytophagales; family Flammeovirgaceae; genus Chondrinema; species Chondrinema litorale. Next base: position 69,749 of record NZ_CP111057.1, on the reverse strand, counting down.
TTTTGGCGTAAACCCATAAAAGCAACTAGCGCCATGCTAGCTGTAAATGTGAGAAATCTGTAAGATACACCTGTTACCGAAGCAGCAAAACCTACTTCTTGTGGGACACTGGTGGCATAAAACATCACAATAGAAAGCATTAAAGTACCATTACCAAATCCCTGTAAGAATAAAGGAATTAACACGTCCTTCGTTTCTGCTTGATTACCCAACAAGAAAATCATGTAAAAATGATAGAGTAGGAGTGCCCCAAAACCCGTTAGCCAAATTAATCTTATTCTTCTATTAGCTAAAATAAATCTAGCTGTAAGTGCAGCACCTACAAAAATTCCAAAACCATTAATGAGCATTACATAGCTATTATGATATACATCTAAGTTTACAGAATTGGCAAAAAAACCATTGGCGACACTGGTATCTCCTTTTGCTAAATAAAAAGCCACCAACATAACCATACCTATTCTAAAATTGCGGTATTTGTAAACAGATATGTCGATATAAGGAACAGACAAACTTCTTTGCCGCAAAAGGAACAATAGTAAGAATAACACAAATGCGATGGTAACGGCTATAATATGCAAACTATGAAACCAACCATAATACTGCCCATAAAGCAAAACATAAGCAGCCGAAATAAAAGAGGAAGCATACAATGTGAAACTCACCCAATCTACATCTTTAAATGGCAGTTTTTCTCTTCGTAAATCAACATCATCTTTTAAGCATATAAACAGCAAAATAAATCCCGGCAAGCATATGAATATTTGCAACATAAAAAGCATGTTGAAATCATAATTTGAAAACACAAATGCATCAATTATATAAGAAAGGGGAGCAGAGCCTAACAATGTACCATACAAAACTGCATAACCTAAAACTCGGCTTCTTTGAGAGTGGAACTGCTGAAATATAAGCGTGAAAAGTGTACCGATAAATGCCAGAGAGAGTAAACCTCCCAAAAATCTTATTATAATTAACAAGGCAAGACTGTTGGTACTATACAGCAATAAGTTGATGCCCACGAATAAAATACAACTACCGGCAAAATAGGGTTTGGTAGCAAATCGATTAAAAAACTTCTTTTCTAAAGGAAAACCACAAGCAATGGCTAAGTAATATATAATTACCGAAAACCTAATATCGAAAGAGTCTGCATGGTAATAACTCATCGCGCTATTCACTCCTCCCAAGTAAATACCTAACACAGAACCTACTGGTACAAGCGTTAAAAAAATAGCCACGACCATGAGCCAACGAGGCACCCACGATTTAAATGAATGATGGTAGGTAGTCATAGCATTTTATTTAGGGATTGAAACTTCTGCATTCATACCTGCACGAAGGTTTTCTAGTGAGCTGATATCATCTGTAAACTGAATACGCACAGGAAAACGCTGTGTGATTTTCACAAAATTACCAGTAGCGTTATCTGGTGGCAATAGCGAAAACTGCGAACCAGTTGCAGGAGAAAAAGACTCGATTTTACCATGAAAAGTTTTGTCAGAAAAGGCATCAACTGTAATCTCAGCTTCTTGCCCTTCGTGCATAGTCGAGATTTGAGTTTCTTCAAAATTTGCTACGATCCATTTGCCTTGGCTTTCGTCTACAATAAATACAATGGTTTGGCCTTTTTGCACTAACTGACCAATTTGAAGATTTTTTTTGCCCATATAGCCATCTGTTGGTGCAGTAATTACTGCATATTTTAAGTCAAGTTCGATCTTGTCTAAAGCTGCTTGTTTCTCCAAAATAGTCGCTTTGGCTACTTCAATTTGCGCTTTTACATCATTAGTTTGGCTTAATGAAGTTTGATACGTTTGCTTCATCGACTCAAAATTCGCCTCAGCCACTTTGAGTTTTGTTTTAATATCTTCGAATCGCTGTTGAGTTACAGCTTCATTTTCCAACAAGTTTTTATAACGTTTAAACTCTTCTTGTTGCTGCCATAATTGTGCTTCGGCAGCATTTATCTTCGCTTTGTTTATCCCAGAGTTGTTTGAAGAAGTATTTACATTACTTTCTAAAACTCTAAGTTGTGCATTGGCAGCACTTAAGGTAGCTTTTGCTAATTCTTTTTGAACTAGTGCTTCATCGCGATCAAGAATTACCAATGTATCTCCTTTAGCAACTTGCTGATGATCTTTATATCTGATTTCCTGTACATAACCATTCGCTCTACTCAATATCGGATTGATGTATTCTTGTACTTGAGCATCGTTGGTGTACTCGTATTTCCAATGATGTAAAATTGCCCTTGCGCCCCAAATAATCAGCCCGATTAAGATAAGCAATGCAATCAGATAGGTGATCTTCACCACAATTCTATCTGTTTTTTCGTATGTGTTTAGCTGTGCGTTCATTATAATTCTCCTGATGTTTTTATTAATTGGTAGTAGTGAAGTTTTGCGGCGATCTGGTTGTCAATCAGTTCAAATCTGGCTTGTAATAATTGATTGTCTGCATCCAATAAGTCCGTTAGTAATGCCAGTTGGTTAAAGTAAGTCTGGTCTACAATGCGGTAGTTTTCTTGTGCTTGATCAATGTTGTTTTTAGAAACTTCTACCTTTTGTAAATCTTCCTCGAATCGTTTGTAAGCCGTCTTAATCTTTTTTCTGATAGCATCTTCTACATTTTCTTTTGCTACTCTTTGATGCTCTATAGCAATTTCTGCGGCTCTTTCTTTGTGTTTATCGTGGTAAAGCGCTGAAATATCGTAGGTCAATCTAACCCCTGCCATACCTAATAAATATGGAGACATCTCGTAGGGATAAAGCATAATTTGCGGATAGGAATACGAATATGTTCCAAACAAACCTATTTTCGGTTGTTTGTCTGCCTTTAAAGCATTTGCATTTAATTCACTAAGTGTAATTTCGGTTTCAGCCATTTTTTCTAATGGAGAATGCGTGAAACTTGCATCTACATAACTGTAGTAATCTTTAGGCAATGAAATGTTATTCAGCTCAATACTATCGGCAGGCATGAGTGGAATATCATCGTCATTTCCCATCAAAATATTTAAAGATTGAGTGGCCAAAACAATGTTATTATCCATTGTAACCAATTGAGTCTGCTGCTTAGAAAGTTGTAATTGTGCTCTAAGCAAATCACTCTTTAAAACCACTCCATTTTTATGCAATTCTGTAATCAGTCGCAGGCGCTCTTCACTTTGCTTTATATTATGTTTTATGAGGTCTTTAAACTTAAAAAAGCGTTGCAAATCCAGATAATGTTGAATTACCTCTAAATGAAGTTGATCTGTAGTTTCTTCTTTTATATGTTCTAAAAGTGCTTGTTTGGCTTCGGCAGTTTTAATCGCAGTTTTGGTCGCTCCACCGCTATATATATTAAAGTAAGCTTCTACATTTACATCATAAATACTATGGTCTGTGAGCGGTACATATTCCGGCTCGTTTGTAATACCATCTACGAAAATGGGAATATTCGCTAGCTTACCATATTGAGCCTCTACGCCAACATGCGGCAAAACTTGCATCTTTGCATCCTTTATATTTTCTTCTCCAATAGCTGTTTTTAAATCTTGTTCTTTTAACTCTTTGCTATTATCGTAAGCCTTTTGCCAAGCCTCATCTATGCTAATTAGAACTGTATCTGTATTCGTTATTTGCGCTGTAGATATATGGTAACTGATCAGAAGTATACCATATAGTAAATAAATGTATTTTTTCATTTTAGTGTTTCATGGGTTTTATGCAAAGTTCGCGAGAATCTACTCGTCTTGTTTTATGTAAATAGTCAAATATTTATTAATTTGAGCCAATGGATATGGATATCAGCTCTGGGGGCTTAAAATTTCTTAATAATGTAGATACTGATGCAGAGAGTATTTATGTGCACCACACCAAAATAGAAGAACAATTACCCATTCATTCGCACAACAAACACCAGTTAAGCTATGTGGAAGGAGGCATAGCTTTTTTAAATACACCTACTAATTCTTACTTTTTGCCTGCCCGACATTTTGTTTGGGTTCCGGCTGGTATGCGACACAATGTGGAATTGCGAACTTCAATAGTAATGGTTCGGAATCTGTATTTTCCACCCGAATTATTTCCACAAGATCAGCGACTTAGAAAAATGGGGATTTATCCTGTTACCAATCTGATCATGGAAATGATTTTATACACAGAAAACTGGCGTGGAGGTTTTACAAATACCGATGAACAGCAATATCAATTTTTAATTGCTATTAGAAATGTACTGTTGGCAGTTTCTAGAACACCGCTGCCATTGGCTTTGCCCACAACAAAAAATGCACAACTAAGACTCATCTTAAGACATATCCACCAAAACATAGATGATACCTTAAAACTTGACGAAGTTGCCAGAACTTTTGGGCTGAGCTCAAGAACATTATCGCGCTTGTTTCGCAAAGAAATTGATGTTTCTTTTCTGCAATATGTAAAAATGACCAGAATAATTAAAAGCATTGAAATGTTATTAGAAACCAACCAAACCATTAGCGAGATTGCGTATGGATGTGGCTACAGCAATGTTGCCGCCTTTAGCAATGTATTTGAGCAAGTTGTACACATCCGACCAGCAGAATTTAGAAAGCAAAATTTAAGAGTGGGGTCTGGGGAGTAAAAATCAACCCTGATAATCCTCAATTACTTTTTCGAAGAGCATCCCGCCTTTATACATGCCTTTTAAAACCGGATGGATTTCTCTGCCCAAGTCTGTTAAACTATATTCTACTCTGGGAGGAACTTCAGGAAAAACAGTGCGCTTAATTAAGCCATCAGTCTCTAATTCTTTCAATTGTTTTGTGAGCATACGCTCACTTATATCGGGCAATAGTTTTGCTAATTTGTTGTATCGCTTATCTCCCTGAAACAAATGTAGAATAATTGTCGCTTTGCGCTTTCCTTTAAACACATTAATAAACGTATCGATAGGACAATAACTTTTTTTCATTTTTTTAATCTCTTAACTCACTGAAAATCACTAATTCAGAAATAAATGTTCGTAAACCAACTTTTTGTAAGTTGTTGATTTATAGCCTATTTATCATAAACTTTAGATAAAAATAAGCAAAAATAAATAGACCAAAGATGCAACACACAAAATCAACATTTAAAGCTTTTCGAATAGAAGAAGAAAACGGAAATTATATAAATTCAATTAAAGAGATGCAATTTAGCTCTTTAAAAGAAAATGAAATTCGTGTAAAAGTACATTACAGCTCATTAAACTATAAAGACGCCTTATCTGCCTCGGGCAACAAAGGGGTTACTAGAAACTATCCACATACACCAGGTATCGATGCAGTTGGGGTGATAGAGGAGTCTACCAGTAGCCAATACAATGTGGGCGATGCAGTAATTGTAACCAGTTTTGATTTGGGCATGAACACCGATGGAGGTTTTGCAGAGTACATTCAGGTACCTGTCGAATGGGCTGTAAAACTACCAGAACCAATGAGCATGAAAGACGCCATGATATATGGTACTGCTGGGTTAACCGCTGGTATGTCTGTTTCAAGGCTGATCGAATTAGTAAAACCAAAAGATGGAAAGATTGCTGTTTCTGGAGCAACTGGTGGAGTAGGGGCATTAAGTGTTTCTATATTGAGTAAGTTGGGCTATTCAGTTGTGGCCATAACCGGTAAGGAATCTGAAAAAGCCCATTTAATGAACTTGGGAGCTAAAGAAATTTTGCTACGTAGTGAGATTGAAAACTTCGATAAAAAACCTTTGCTCAAAACAGTATTTGCAGGAGCTATCGACACTGTGGGCGGAGTAATTTTAGAAAACATTATTAAATCTACCAAAGCGATGGGAGCTGTAACCTGCTGCGGAAATGTGGCTTCACCAAAACTAGATTTAACCGTATTTCCATTAATACTGCGTGGAATTACACTTATTGGTATTGATTCTCAAAATTTCCCGATGCAGTACAGAACAAAAATTTGGGAACAACTAGCTAATAATTGGAAGCCTGCTAATCTTACAGAAATATATAACGAGGTTAAACTTGATGGTTTACAAGCAAAAATTGACTTAATGCTACAAGGTAAGCTCAAAAGAAAAACAATTGTGACACTACTTGAATAAAGTTGGATGCAAGAATAACTTCGATTAAACTTAATTTTCTAACAATTTTTGGGTTATTAAAATAGTACTATTGTAAATAGAGAATAATCATATTTTATGATATAAAATATTAGATTTACCTAAAAAACTATCTATTTAAAATTAACTATGAGTAACCCAATTATTTGCCCAACTTGTAAAGTTGAGTATGGCATTGAACCAGCCCAATGTAACCACTGCGGATTTCCTTTTGCTGCTGACGATAAAGCCAAGTCCAAGTTTATTGCAGACCAGATTATAAAAAAGGGATCGATCGGAGACACTACAGACAGATTAAATGTTTCGAGAAATATACTATTTGCTATTGCTGCTGTTAATTTGTTCTATACTTTTTTGTTAATCTCAAATCTAGGTTTCAATATCATATCCATCTTTGACTTAGTGGTTGTTGCAACCTTTTTGTTTTTTGGATTTTACATTAAAAAGAAGCCATTAATTTCGGTAGTAATCCCGCTTTCGCTACTTATTTTCTTCTACATTTTGCAGGCATTAATCGACATCAATATATTGTTTAATGGTATCGTTTGGAAGATTGTGTTCATTATGGTGCTGTCTTTTAGTATCTACAGTATTTTAAAATCTGAAAAGATTAAAAAAGAAAGCAGTTTCTTATCGAAACAGAAATACTAATTACAGTTCTAACAAACTACTTCCATTGTGAAAAAGCTATTATTGAAATTAAAACTCATAGATTTTCTCCAAACTGAGTTAGAAATACCGCAATCGACTTTTGCGAATCGATTAAAAGAAACTGTTGACGAGAGGAACAGCTCATTTTTAGATATGTTTTTTTCTAGTAAAAAAGAATATAGGGGATATGTAAACTCAGACGGTTTTAAAATCAAACCCAAAAGAAAGTTTTTTGATTCAAATATTAGTATGGCTCAAGCAAGTGGTGTATTTATTCAAAAAGATAAACTACTGTTTATAAATACTGAAATAAATGGCTTTAATAATTTAATGATACCATACTATATTTTTTGTATAATCATTTATACCTCTATTAAAGGATATCACGAATAAAATATTAAGGAGAAAACGGTTGCCAAGTATTAGCTTATGGTTGCGAAACCTAACAAAGCCATACAGATGACAACCGATACTAAACTTAGAGCATTAACGAGTCTGAACCAAACAGAATACAGAAAGATTTTGAATGTTTTTTCTCAACGAGTCAGTCAAAAATGTAGCACTATGACACTTAAAGGAAAACGTAGGGTTTATCGAGCATATAAAGAACATGGCAATAGTAGCCTTTACGGCAGTCATGCTAAGCTCGACTTTATCTTAATGTATCTGAAAGAAAACCCTAATCAAGCTTATCATGGTGCCTGTTTTGGTATGACACAGAGCAAGGTGAGTGAATGGGTCAGGTTCTTACTTCCTGTATTACAGGAAACCTTGCATCATTTGGGGTATATGCCCCAATCGATGGGTAGGTTCAAAGCTAATGAGTCCTATGATTATTTGCTTGTTGACGTAACGGAGCGTATAGTTCCCCGTCGTTGTGACGCTGAGGGTCAGAGTGAAGAATACAGTGGCAAGAAAAAGTTACACACCTGCAAACATCTTGCAATTGGGGATTCAGCGGGGTATATCCATTACATGACACCTGCCTACCAAGGTAGTATCCATGATAAAACTATCTGGAATGATTTGAATATACAAGCAATGTCTATTAATCTGTTAGCTGATTTAGGTTTCCAAGGAGCACAACATAACCATCCCAATATCATACTCCCTTACAAAACACCAAAAAATGCAAAGTTGACAGATCTGCAAAAGCAGATCAATCAAGTCATCAATAGTTTGAGAGTTCGTATTGAACATGCTTTTGCTGGTGTTAAACGGCTAAAAATCATTCGTAATAAAATTAGATTGAGAACCGAAGATGTTAGGGATTCAGTGATGATGATAGCTACTGCATTACACAACTTGAGAGTAGACTTTAGAAAGCCTTTAATAAGTCATTCGTGATAATCTTTATTGTTTTCGCTATTCTATCAGCAGAAAAAATTAATGGTAATGCACAAGAATTTGTATTTCCATTTATACTATTCCATAGTTTGTTTATGCTAGGAATGCCCTATATAATGATGCGAAAGAGTATAACTAAACTTAAACACGAATTAGAAAGAGAATTCTTTTATTTAACAAAAGAACGAATTTAAATCCATCAATAATTTCACAATAAGAGAAAACTGCTTTTTAGTTAAGTTACCAGATAAATAATCAAGCATGAAAAGTATCCTAATATTTGTATTACTATTCTCATATTTAACACTCTTAGGACAAAACAAAAAAGAGATTAAAACGCAATTCAAACAAGTCTCATCAATAGAAGATGCTTTAAAGTTACAAGAAAAACAGCCTGATTGGGATGTTGAAATTTATGAAGTAAACTCCAATGATTCCACTTTCGAGAAATCACTTAGAAATCTGCAGATAGGTGAAACTTTAAAAATAAAAGAGCCGACAAAAATAATCTACTACAAAGCTATCGAAGAAAATACAGCACTTGAATTTAGAGTAAGCTATATATTTTTCGATGGAAATAGATTAGAAGTGACACAAATTGATTCTTTGCGTGATCTGGTTATAAAGCAATTAAGCAATGGCGTACCTTTTTATGAATTACATAAAAAATATAATATGGATAGAAATCCTAGTAATGGAGACTTAGGTTGGTTCAAAGAAGGAGATATGGTATCAGAATTTGAGAATGCAGTACGTGACCACAAAGTAGATGAGGTTTTCAAAATTGATATTCCTGAAAATCAATGGTATTATGTAACTCTCAAAACTTTTGAAAATAAAAAGACAAGGACATTAACAACTATAAAATTAGAAGTCTCGACGGAGTAGAGATACTGCACAATTATAGTAAAAGGGATAATTAAATATATAATTATATGGATTGTACTATTGAAAGTTGATGTTCTTTTAGCACAAAACAATAACTTTTTTTAGACAAATTTCAAGATACATATGTAAATAATACTGTGTCTTTCTCATTCAAAAGTGTAAATATTTTTTCAGATGTAGTTTTAAGAACCAATTAAGACGGTGTTTCGCTATCAGCAATAAAATATAATGTTAAAGGCTAAAGTCATATTATTTTTATTATTTACTTATGGTGTTGCCTTTTCTCAAGGAGGATGGGATATAGTTTATATACCTATAGATAGTATTGACTCTACTTATTTGCTAAAAGAAATCAGGATTGATTTTAAGTCAAACGAAAATGATACAGTTTACAATTATCATGGACCGATTGTTTTATTAATATCAGGTAGAGATACAATCAATTTAAACATTGATGGTGAAGCAATTAGCTTTATCGAAGAATGGAAGATTTACGATGATGAAGCTCTGCTAAGAGAACAGTATTTAATAAGTACACATCCAGACGATCAGCAAAAGTACATTGAGATAAAAGAAATGGAGCTAAAGCAAATAAAAGCTGATTATATCTTTGTTACAGCTAAAATTCATGAAGGTAACAGAGAAAAAAGCACAAAAATTAAAATCCAAAAAGACTTGATAAAAGGGATTTTAATTAAAGGTTAAATACACAATCTCAATAACTTTTAAAAATCTTAACAATAATATGTTTAATCAAGCAAAGTATCACGGTATGTATGTTAGGTTTGGAGTATTAAATAATAGGTTAACTACATGATTATCAAATTTTTACAAATAATATATAACTGTTATTATGTTAATTTAATACTAATTTATACTAACAAGTTCACCCTCTCTCAATATATCGAAACTTTTCAATATATTATTCAGTTACAGTCTGACAGTGCTTTGAATTAAAATCTTTCCCAGTTTTTTCATAACAAACTATGTTAAGCAAATTTCTAAAGCCGGCTCACCGGAGTGTGGCAACTTTTTTGGCTTTTGCCATTGTACCAATTTCTGGATTGGCTACAGATATTTATATCCCATCCATGCCTAGCATGGCTAGCGAACTGAATTTACCAGAATCTAGCATACAGTTAACTATCAGCATTTTCTTAATTAGTTATGGAATTACTCAGTTTTTTGCAGGTGCTTTAATTGATGCTTTTGGCAGATACAAATTATCTACATGGTCTCTCCTATTATTTGCCATCACCTTTTGGATTACAGCCAATACCGAAAATATTTATGTTATCTACGCCATGAGGGCTTTTCATGGAGTACTTTCTGGTGGAGTTGTAGTAGCGAAGAGAACATTTTTTGTAGATGTATACGAAGGTGAAGAGCGAAAGCATTACCTCAGCATCATGACGATTGTATGGTCTTTAGGCCCAATTGTAGCACCATTTTTAGGCGGATTTTTACAAGAAAACTATGGCTGGCAAGCTAACTTTTTAGTTTTGGCAGTATACTGTTTGTTACTGTTTATCTTAGAAGTTTTCTTCTCTGGTGAAACCTTAAAAACAAGAAGCTCTTTTAAACCCGAATTTTTGGTGAAAGAGTTTTCCAACATGCTAAAAACACCAGACTTCTCCATAGGCATTTTAATGTGTGGTTTAAGTTATGGTATTGTAATTTTCTATAGTCTCACAGGCCCTTTTATAATCGAGCATACCTTAGATTACTCACCAATAGTAACTGGTTATGCCTCTTTGGCTATGGGTATTGCTTGGATGTGCGGTGGATTTGCAGGCAGATTTTTAATTAATAAACCCTTTATTCCAAAGCTTAGGTTAGCCAATTTCTTACAGTTGTTTGCCATTGTTGCCATGTTAGCCTCCTCTTTTAAGATGTCTACTTTAGCAAGTCTAATAGCATTTGCCTTTCTGGTTCATTTGGCAGCAGGGTTTATATTCAATAACTATTTTACCTATTCCCTTAGTAGGTTCCCTCGTTCAGCAGGCATTGCCAGTGGTCTAGTTGGAGGTGTAACCTTTCTTGTTACCTCAATGCTCAGCTATGGATTAGTAGCTTTATTTCAGCCTACTCACCAGTTAGAAATAGCCGCCGGATATTTAGTAATTGGTCTTATTTGCTTTGCAGTTCTAGTAGTAGCCAGACGAAAAGCCTTGTTTGCTAGTGGCGCATGATATTGTATAGATATTTCTGTAGAGATTTCTTAATATGGTTTGTTAAGGTAAAAAGTACATTATCCTAGTTTATTCTATATAAAAATTCCTCTCTCTATTTTTCTTCATAGAGAGAGGAATCCAAATAGTAAAGAAATAGCCCTCACTACTCTTCATAATTAGCCGCTTTGTTGCACTCAATATATCTAAAGATTATTCAGAATTCTGACACACTCAAGCCTTATTCCATATACTCAACATTGATATCAATTATATAAAACCATTCCATCATAATAATTTGGATCAACTTCTTGAGCCAATAAACTAAACTTAAATGCAAAAAAATTCTAAATAAAATCTAGTTTTTTCTCATTTTAATCTTATACCAATTTTGGCTCAATATTAATCTGCCTGTTTTTAAAAATCAGTAATGTAGATGTACTTTTTCCTTAATTTATCTAAATACTCAATTGATTTTGCTACAATTTTACGAGTACTTCAATTTCAGATAAAATTAACGCATTATGTACTACATGTTTTTATCGTTTCAGGCTATAAACCTTACTTGTAGATTACCCAATTAAGATAGTCTAAATATACTTTCCGTTGATTCTCACTTTTATTTACTTATTAAATATGTTATTTTTAAAGTATTCAGACTTCGATGTTTGATATTTAAGTTAAATATGAGCCTTCACTAACAGAGCTCTATTTCAGAGCCTCAACTTAATTTATCAGAAACATGTAGTATTAATGAAATTTTTAATTACTATTCTTCTCTTAGTAACTTTTTCACATTTAAGTGCTCAAAAATTTACTGTCTCATTTTCAGAAAAGCCTGTTCATATCGATCTGCTAAGCACCAAATTGCCAGTAGTCGAAGGCACACTCAACAACAAAAAGGCATACTTTTTAATTGATACAGGTTCAAGCATAACATTGCTAGACTTAACTCAAAAAAGAGATTATGCTTTTAATGTTTTCAAAAAGCTATCGCGTAACATTAATGGATTTGGTGGCAAAAACTTAAATCTTTGGATGCTATTCGATGTTAATGTAAACATTGGAGGAAAATACATTTCTACTCCTTGTGCTGGTGCGCCGCTTCAACAATTGAGAGCATCAATTAAAAGCAAAACTGGCTACGAAATAAGCGGTATTATTGGCTCCGATGCCATGAGAGATTATGGTATTATTGTGGATTATGTGAATAAAAAATGCGTATTGGGAGCAGGTAAAAATATGCAAGATATTTATGCTGCTGAGTAATTCGTAATTTCAGATTAACTAAACTTTAGGGGGTGTTTTTCCAATCGAGACCTATCTTTGCCTAAAACACACTAACTTGAACATCCCCGTCGAACCAGTATTTTTTGGGATAAAAATCAATATCCACCTAATTACTGAGTATTTATCATTTTTTTTTGCTTTCAGATATTATGTATTTCTGAGGAAGAAAACTGATGATCATATCTCAGGTGGGAATCGTTTGTCTATTATTTTGGGAGCCATTATTGGTTCTTTTCTGGGCTCGCGTTTATTTGGTTTCTTAGAAAATCCGGTTATCAATTTTTCATCAGAAAGCTTTATATACCTGCTCAATGTTAAAACCATTATGGGCGGCCTATTTGGTGGGCTTATAGGAGTAGAAACCGCCAAGAAAATAATTGGCGAAGAGCAGTCTTCTGGTGATTTGTTTACCCTGCCAATTATTGTAGGCATTTTTATAGGTAGAATTGGCTGCTTTTTAAGTGGCACCAACGAATTCACTTACGGTTCAGAAACTCGCTTTTTTACAGGCGTGAATCTGGGCGATGGTGTATTAAGGCATCCTATTGCCTTGTATGAACTAGTATTTTTACTTATTCTATTTTTTGTAATTCGGCACTTAAAAGCTAAAAACAAACTTAAAAACGGAGAGCTCTTTATTATTTTTATGCTTACTTATTTTGGTTTCAGATTCAACATAGAATTCATTAAACCAAATCTTTTCTTTATACTTGGGCTTAGTAGCATCCAATGGTTATGCATAATTTGTTGGATATACTATTGGAAAATAATCGTAAAATTTTTTGAGCATGCCTACCAGAAAGTACACCTATTATGATTTTACCCTAAGCCTCTGTCCTGAGTGTTTAAAGCGGATTGATGCTAAAATTGTATTTGAAAACAACAAGGTATACATGCTCAAAAGGTGTCCGGAGCATGGTAACTCCAAAGTGCTTATTGCCGATGATGTGGAGTATTACAAAAACATCAGGAATTACAATAAGCCTTCTGAGATGCCCTATAAGTTTAATACCAAAACCCATTATGGCTGCCCTTACGATTGTGGACTGTGCCCAGACCACGAGCAACACTCTTGCCTTACCGTGGTAGAAATTACCGATCGATGTAATCTTACTTGCCCAACTTGTTATGCGGGCTCCTCTCCTACCTATGGCAGGCATCGCACTTTAGAAGAGGTAAAAACCATGCTCGATACTATTGTTGCTAATGAGAAAGAACCCGACGTAGTGCAAATTAGTGGTGGTGAACCTACATTGCATCCGCAATTTTTTGAGATACTCGATTATGCCAAGCAATTACCCATTAAGCATATAATGCTAAATACCAATGGACTTAAAATTGCCAAAGATTTCGACTTTGCTAAGCGACTAAAAAGCTACACACCTGATTTCGAAATTTACTTGCAGTTCGATTCTTTTAAAGAAGAAGTGTTGCAATCGCTTCGCGGGGCTGATTTACTTAAGATAAGAGAGCAAGCACTACAGCATCTAAATGAGTTAAATCTCTCAACAACATTGGTGGTTACTTTGCAAAAAGGTTTAAATGATGATGAAATTGGTAAAACAATCGATTTTGCCCTTAAGCAAAAATGTGTGCGAGGAGTCACTTTCCAACCAACACAAATTGCAGGTAGGTTAGATAATTTTGATGCTCAAACAGATAGAATTACCCTAACCGAAGTACGCAGAAAAATACTGGAACAAACCAAGGTTTTTAACCAAGATGATATAATTCCAGTGCCTTGTAACCCAGATGCTTTGGCGATGGGCTATGCACTAAAACTTAGAGGAATGGTGCTGCCACTTACCCGTTACATTAATCCGGCTGACCTATTAGACAATAGCAAAAACACCATTGTATATGAACAAGATGAACATTTAAGAAATAAAATGTTTGAGTTGTTTAGTACGGGAACATCCTCTGAGGCTGCTTCAGAAGGTTTGCATTCTATTCTTTGTTGCTTACCAAAAATTGAAGCACCAAGCCTGAGTTACGATAATTTGTTCAGGGTAATTATTATGCAATTTGTAGATGCTTATAATTTTGATGTGAGGTCTATTAAAAAATCTTGTGTGCATATTGTAAATAAAGACAACAAGATAATACCTTTCGAAACCATGAATCTCTTTTACCGAGATGAAAAGCAAGCATATCTTGAAAAACTAAAACAAGACTGATACAATGCCACTACTAGAATTTGAAATCATGTTTGTAGAAATATTGGTACTATACCTCATTGGGCATTCTCCTGCTATACTTTTACTTATTATTGGCTTTGCACTTAAGAAGAGTAAGCCAAAAGCAGCCAAAGTATTATTCATTATTGCAGGTATATACTTTGTAATTGGTGCAGGTGTGTGTGGTTCGTTTTTTTAAATCTTTAATAAAAAACCCCATATAATTTCCAATATCTGATATTTTTATTACCAAATTATTATCACACCTAATATATATTTACTGTGCTGCTTACAATATTGCGTTTTGAAATTTCTACATCTCAAATTGTACTTTTTTATCTAACAATTCAATCTCCAGCTATCTTAATGTTTATTATAGGGCTTGTTTTAAAGAAAAACAAGAAGTCTAAAACCGCAAAAATACTATTTATTTTAGCTGGTATTTTTTTTATAATTGGTAATGGTTATTGTGGTGGGATGTTCTAACACAAACAGAAAACAAAATATGAATCTAACCAGCATTAAAAAGCAACTCGGAAAATATGCTTTAGAATTAATCACTGTGGCATTTGGTGTTTTTCTGGGTATGTATGTATCTGAATGGAAAGCACAACAGAAGGTAAATAAGAATGTAAATAAATCGCTTTCTTATATTCTTGAAGAGTTAGAAACGAATAAAGCGAGTTTAGAAAAATCTTATCAATATCATCAACAAATAAGTGTTAGTATCGATAGTCTAAAAAGCAAGCTAACCGAGCAAGACATGTTTTTACCCTATATCTCAAATGATAAATTCCATCATATGAGCATTGAAGGCTGGCAGGGTATTGTAATCACAAATTCTGAAGATATTGCTTTTGAGAGTTCTAAGATTACAGGAACTTTACAAGAAGCAGATATAGAGTTGGTTCATCTCATTTCTAAAACCTACAAACACCTTGATTTTAATGCAGAGTTTGGTAAAACCATTCTCAATAAAATGATTTCTATTAACTCCGAAACCAAAGTAATTGATGTACTCGGAACACTTGAACTCCTCACTTCTGACTTTATGAATAGTGAAAAAGTTTTACTATCAGAACTAGAAAAGACGATCAAACAACTAAAAGAATCATTTAAAGCGAAAGTTGAACATGAATAAAAAAATTTTATCTATTAGCCTATCTCTTATTCTATTGAGTTGTACTTCCAGAAAGTATATTTCTGATCCTTTAGTCTATGAAGTATACAACCGCATACATGGTGATGGTCATCGTCTTACAAAAAATCATTTTCTTTATAAAAGAGTAAGTACTACACATGAGGGTATTTTGGATGATAAATTACATAAGTTAATAAATAGTGGTGCTATTAGTAAATCAGATAGTATCAGTTTTAAATTAGACTATTCCAATTCTCAAGATTCATGTTGGAACAAAAAGGAGATGAGAAATACTAGAATTATTGGTCGATTTGCATTTAGATATTTAAAAAGGAGGCGAACAAGCTTTTCCTCTAAACCCTATTTCAATAAAGAAAAAGATAAAGCTCTGTATGAAACACTTTGGAATATAGAACAGATCTCAAACATCTATTATTTGGAAAAGGTGAATGGTAAGTGGGAAATCAAAGATGAATTTCAAGGATTGTAAATTGTATAAATATCCTTAGTGATTGGCTTAAATTAACACAACTAAAAAAATCATCTATATTGAAGGTTGAACATGAATAAAATAAATTTATCTATTAGCCTATCTTTTATTCTATTGAGTTGCTCTTCTAGAAAGTATCTGCTTTAGATGTAGATTAATATATCCTTCTTGCTTTTAATATTGTCTCTTGCTTAAGTATAAAAAGTTCATTTACATAATTCCCATAAACGGCAATCGCTTTACCATTCTTAATCTTATAATAAGGTTTAGGAAAACGAGTCTCTATATTTTTTGATGGAAACTTATCTATTTCATAAGATACTTTATCTTTAAATGAAATTTTCTCAGGCTTAACAGTAATATTGTCTTTATAAGAATGATTATAATCTTCGCTTGAGTATGGACTTGCCCATTTATTATCAGTAGTTAAATACAAAGGGAAAAATTGATATTTTTCGTGATATAGTTTGCCCTTATAATAAGAAACAAACAATAATACAGTGCTATATTTAGCAAATGCAGGCTCACCATAATGGTCATAAACTACAAACTCTATAGTATCATTACTATATGAACTATTGATTAACTGCAATACTTTATACTTTGCTATATATTTGCTATCCATTCTTATTGTAACCTGTTTTACATAACTTGTATCATTGCCTTTAATCACAGTTCTCACTGACTCTTCTTTCTTTTCCTCAGGAGCAGCTACAACTTCAATTTTTTCTCCTACAAAAACCAATAAGCTATCCTTATTAGTCTGGCCATATACTGATGCTACAGACATTATTAAAATAAAAGTAATAATTGATTTTGCCTTCATAATACTTAGGCTAATAGTTAGCCAATTACATTTCCCTAAATCAAACTTCAAATAATTACCTAAATATAATCAAATTAAAAATTTGAATTATTCTATTAATCACAACAAAATAGCCTATTAACTATTATTAAATTTTATAAAACACCAACAAACAGTAATAAACAATAAAATATAAGTATATTCATAGTGTAACATCAGTCAATTTTTTAATACTATGAAAGCGCTAAATTTTAAAGAAGCCATGGAAGTGCTTCAAAATCGGGAAACATTTTTAAACAGGTTAAGCGATACAGGTTATAAACCCGGAATTATTTTCGCTCAGGTAATTCTTATTTTTTGCTTCACTTTTTTCTATGGAGTAATTATGGGTAGCTACAACAGTTTACCCCAAGCACTTACCACAGGCTTAAAACTATGGTTACTAATTATGATGACCTTGATTATCTGTTTTCCATCCTTTTACATTGTCCAACTTATACTAGGCTCCAAAATTAAAATTGGGCAGTTGTTTATTATTCTGCTGTCGGGTTTTGTAATGCTCTCTATCACCATGTTGGCATTTGCACCTATCGTTTTATTTTTCCAACTGTCTGGCGACAATTACCATTTCTTGCAATTGCTGCATGTGTTTGTATTTGGCTTCTCTGGCGTATTCGGAATGAAGGTGGTCTTAGATGCCCTTACCACCATTTTTGAAGGAAAAGAAATTTATCCTAAAATCGGACTCACTGTTTTTAAGATTTGGGTAGTCATTTTTGCATTTGTGGGCATCCAACTTTCATGGAACATGAGACCTTTTGTGGGCACGAAAGATATGCCTTTTCAACTATTCAGAACAGAGACCAGAGGTAATTTTTACCAGACTGTATTTTCTTCTATAGGTAGTTTACTCGGAATTGAGAAAGACAAAAAAGAACCAGTAAACTTTAACAACGAGAATATGTCTCAAGAACAAGAGAATATGGCAGATAGCTTGAAAAAACCAGCACCAGATACGATAGTAAAAGCAGATAGTATAGATTTGCAGCGGGAGTAAATAGAATAATCGGTTTTATCTAAAATTCAATCAACATATGGATAATATTATGACACTAGAAGAAGTAGCAAATTATCTGAAAATGAAACCGCAGACTATTTATACTTGGGCGCAAAAAGGAAGTATTCCCGCAGTTAAATTAGGCAAAGAGTGGCGATTTAGACGAGATGTAATAGACGAATGGCTCAACCAAAAGTTTGACGACAAGTTTAAATCTATTGTAGAAAAGGTGGATAAAAAAGAGGAATAATTGAAATCCACATAAAAAAAGCAAGTTTATGAAACATAAACCTGCTTTTAAATATGTACAAAATTTAGATATTAGCCTGTTACAATATCCTTCTGTGCGAAAGGCTGGCTATATAATCTTTTGCCAGTAGCTTTATACATAGCATTTGCCAAAGCAGCCATTACCGGTGGTAGAGATGGTTCTCCCAAACCAGTTGGATGTAAGCCATTTTCTACAAAGAAAACCTCTACTTCTGCTGGTGCTTCACTATGTCTAATCAGTCTGTATTTATCAAAGTTACTTTGCTCTGCTGAACCACCTTTAAAAGTGATTGCACCATACATTGCATGACCGATACCATCTACAATACCGCCTTCAATCTGGTTTAGTGCTCCTTCTGGGTTTACTACGATACCGCAGTCTACAGCACACCAAACTTTTTGCACTTTAGGTTTATTGTTTTCCATTACTACATCTACCACTTGCCCAACATAAGAGTTATGGCAGAAATAAGCAGAAATACCTCTATAAACTCCCGGAGCTTCTTTGCCCCAGTTGGCTTTCTCTTTTAGTAATTTTAAAACACCTGCGTATCTTTCTGCTTCGTAGTCATTCTTCTCACCTACTGGATTGTTGATAGATTTTTCGAATAACTCTAGTCTGAAAGTTACTGGGTCTTTACCAGCAGCTTCTGCTACTTCATCTAAAAACGATTGCTCTGCACCAGCCACAAAGTTTGATCTTGGTGCACGCCATGCGCCAGTTGAGATATTAGAATCGATTCTGGTACCTTCTGCCAAGTAGTTTTCTACAGCGCCAGCAGGGAATCTGTTTGCAAACAATGGAGAATCTTGAATACCAGCCGCTTTAATATGGAAACCGATTAACTCGTTGTTGGCATCTAAAGCAGCTCTGTATTTCACATTGTAGGCAGGTCTGTAAGTACCTTGAGTCATGTCGTCTTCACGGGTGTAAATCATCTTGATAGGTGCACCCATCTTTTGAGAAATAGCAGCCGCTTCTAATCCGAAGTTTCCGTAAAGTCTTCTACCGAAACCACCACCCATTCTTGTCATCTCTACGTTGATGTTGTCTTCTGACAGACCCAACAACATAGAAGCACTTTTTCTCAAACTTTCTGGAGTTTGAATTGGGCCAATTAAATCTGCTTTTTCACTGGTAACATCAGCAAAAAAGTTCATCGGCTCCATGGTGTTATGAGGGAGGAATGGCGCACTGAATGTTTTCTCAACAATCTTAGCTGCATTTTTAAAAGCAGTTTCTGGGTCACCATCTTTTCTAGCAACTTCCATTTCACCAGAGTTTACAGCTTTGTCCAACCTAGCGACATAATCGTCTGTGCTATCTGGCGCAGAATCTTGCTCCCAGTTAACTTTTAATGCTTTTTTGGCTTTCATTACCTGCCAAGTGCTTTCACCAACGATGGCTACCAACTCAGGGAAACCATTTACATCTGACCATTGAGGTTCTTCTGGCGCAGTCTGAACGGTGAATACATCTTTTATGCCCGGCATGCTTTTTACCTCAGTAGCATCATAATCTTTGATCTTCATACCAAAAGCAGGAGCATGAATAATCATGGCGTAAAGCATTCCTTCTTTTTTGAAGTCTAATCCAAATAAACGCTGACCGGTAACAATCTTTTTACCATCAACATTCTTGGTAGCTTTACCTATAATTTTAAAATCTTTCGGATCTTTTAACTCAATTTTTTCTGGCACTTCAATCTTGGCAGCAGCACTTGCTACTTCACCATATCCAATTGACTTACCAGAACCAGCATGAGAAATCACACCATTTTCAGCAGTAAGTTCAGTTACAGGTACTTCCCACTGCTTGGCAGCAGCTTCCATCATTAACCTTTTGGCGGTTGCACCTGCCATTCTTAAACTTTCCCATCCTGATCTGATAGATTGGCTACCACCAGCAATCTGGCGCTGATATTTTATAGTGCTAAGGTGAGCTTGTTCTACAGTTACATCGCTCCAATTTACATCTAATTCTTCGGCCACAATCATTGGCATAGAAGTCTTCACATTCTGGCCAATTTCCGGATTGGGCGACATAATAGTTACCTGTCCGTTATCTCCTATTTTCACAAAGGCATTAATCTCAAACCACTCTTTTGGTGGAGCTTTTGTAACAGGCTTGTCTGCCGGTTGGCAAGAAGCCAGCCAGTTAAAACCTATCATTAATCCGCCACCAGCAGCAGATGATACCTTCAGAAATGATCGTCTGTTATATTTTGTCTTTATCAATGTCATAAATTCGGGTTTTTAGTGTTAGCTCATTTTTGATGCTGCAGTTTTAATGGCAGCTTTTATGCGCACATAAGTTCCACATCTACAAATGTTTCCATTCATAGCATCATCAATATCCTGATCGGTAGGGTTAGGATTTTGAGAAAGTAGCGAAGCAGCACTCATAATTTGACCTGCCTGACAGTATCCACATTGAGGAACATCGTGTTCCAGCCATGCTTGTTGAACAGCATGTTCTGCTTTTTCTGACAAACCTTCGATCGTAACAATTTCTTGTTCACCTACTGCGCTTACAGGCAATGAGCAAGAACGCATAGCAGTACCATCTACATGTACAGTACATGCACCACA
Organism: Chondrinema litorale; assembly: GCF_026250525.1. Taxonomy (GTDB): domain Bacteria; phylum Bacteroidota; class Bacteroidia; order Cytophagales; family Flammeovirgaceae; genus Chondrinema; species Chondrinema litorale. The sequence continues at coordinate 48,775 of NZ_CP111057.1, read as the reverse complement.
TTGAGCTATACCACAGCCAAACTTAGTTCCCACGAGATCGAGATTATCTCGCAAAACCCATAAAATTGGCGTATCTGGTTCAACGTCTACTTGATGCACCTTTCCGTTTACTTTGATTTTGTAAGTAGCCATATTCAAGTTTTATATATACAAATGATTCTAGTTAATAACTTATAAATAATACCGCACACTAACGGCTTTACAAGTTTAATTATCGATGGTCACATAACTAAAAACCGCTCTAGTTTTCTCCTAAATCGGTTATTCTTAATATAGGTTAATAAACTTAAAAAGATTATTATTCAATAAAGAAAAAATCTGGATTAAATATTTAAAATCACCTTGTATGGGTGGGAGATAATTAGATGGTTGAACTTACACCTCTAACACAAGAGACTTTTATTTGAGTTTCATGTTGTCTAAAAAAAAATTAAACTAATTCTAAATTAGCTTACAAGCTGCTACAATCTCCCAAATAACCGCTTCAGAAGGTTACATTTTTTATATATTCACAATACATACCTAACAAAGAATTAGTGTCATTCTTAATTGCAATATCCAATCTTCCCAAACAAACCATTCTTTCAACTTGCAATCATAGACTAACCTGTTAGACGAATTCTTATTCAATTTAATTAAAAATGAAAAACATAATAAAGATTGCTGCGCTGTTTTTTACAGTTCTATTGCTAATTGTGGTTTGTGCCATCACCTATATAAAAACGGATTTACCAGACATTGAAGCTCCTGAATTAACTATTGAAACCACTCCTGAGAGATTAGCACGAGGAGAATATCTTGCTAACAATGTAATGGGTTGTTTAGACTGCCATGCTGAAAGAGATTGGACAAAATACACCGGACCAACTTTTGAGCATAGCAAAGGCAGTGGCGGAGAAAAATGGAGCCCAGAATTAAACTTCCCCGGCCACCTTATAGCCCCTAACATCACACAACATACACTTAAAGACTGGACAGATGGAGAACTTTACAGAGCAATAACTGCTGGTGTAAGTAAAGATGGCAGTCCATTATTCCCGATTATGCCTTACACAAGTTATGGTCAACTCGAAAAAGAAGATATTTACTCTATCATTGCCTATATCAAAACTTTAGACCCTATTGCCAAAGAAACTCCTGCAAGAGAATTAGATTTTCCAGTAGATATTATTGTACACACGATGCCTCAACAAGGTACACACTCACTTAAATACGAAGGGCAAGATGCAATAAGTAGAGGAAAGTATTTGATTACCGCTGCTGCATGTTTCGATTGCCACACCATGCAAGAGCAGGGTCAGTATTTAGAAGACATGGCTTATGCTGGCGGTTTTGAATTCCCAGTACCTACTGGTGGAGTTGTTCGCTCTGCAAACATTACTCCTGATCAAGAAACAGGTATAGGCAAATGGTCAGAAGCCCAGTTTGTTGATAGGTTTAAACAATTTCAAGATTCTAGCTTTGTCGCTTATGAAGTTCAACAAGGAGAGTTTAACAGCTTTATGCCATGGACTTACTATGCAGGACTTTCAGAACGAGACCTTACAGATATGTATGCTTATTTAATGAGTCTTGATCCGATTAAGCATCAGGTTGACAAGTTTACTTCTCCTAATACAGTAGCTAGTAACGAGCCTTAAAATTACTTACATAAAAGATTATTCCTTTTGGTCTGTGTTTTTTCTGGCATCAGCCCAGAGCAGGATAGAATCAGGTATGCAATTTTGTAAATTTCTCAGATTATTATTTTAAAATATGATAGATGAAAAATTTAGCATACCTGATATTTCTATTTATACTGGCCGCTTGCCAGAATGAAAATACAACTGTAAAGGAAGTAAAAAGCACCAAGCCGAATATTATCTACATTATGGCAGACGACATGGGCTATGCCGATGTTGGTTGCTATGGTCAACAACTCATCAAAACACCAGACATAGATAAGTTGGCAAGCCAAGGAATGCGATTTACAGATCATTATGCAGGCACTTCTGTTTGTGCGCCTTCGCGCTGTGTATTGATGACAGGTATGCATATGGGCCATGCGGCTGTGCGTGGCAATAAACAATGGCAACCTTCTGGTCAAATGCCTTTGCCTTCTCAAATGGTTACTGTTGCAGAGTTAATGAAACAAGGTGGATATACAACTGGAATGATAGGTAAATGGGGATTGGGTAATGTGGAAACAGAAGGCAGCCCAAACAAACAAGGTTGGGATTATTTTTATGGCTACACCGATCAGGTTTTAGCACATAATTACTATCCTGAATACTTGATAAAAAATGAAGAAAAAGTCTATCTCGACAATGAAGTAAAATATTTAGATAGTACAGATTGGCACAGCGGATTAGGCAGTTATTCCACTGTAAAGAAAGAGTATTCTAATGATCTTTTTACTAATGAAGCACTTTCATTTATTGATGCTAACCACGACTCGCCATTTTTTCTATATCTACCTTATACTGTTCCTCATAACAATGGCGAAGCTCCTGAAGGACAAAAACAAGAGGTGCCAGATTATGGAAGTTACAAAAATGAAGACTGGGCATCAGACAGTTTAGGTTATGCTGCCATGATAGAAAGACTCGATAACTATGTGGGAAAAATTACTGCGAAAATTGACTCATTAGGTTTAGGAGAAAACACCCTAATTATTTTCACTAGCGATAATGGCCCAATGCAAGAAACAGTTGGTTTTACTCGCTTTTTTGATAGCAATGGCATTTACCGTGGTGGTAAAAGAGATTTGTATGAGGGCGGTATCAGAATTCCATTTATTGCTCGCTGGCCAGAAACTATAAAAGCCGGCAGTACTTCTTCTCATGCTTCTAGTTTTGTAGATTTTCTACCTACAGCTTGCGAGATTGGTGGCGTACCTGTTCCAGAAAGTACTGACGGCACTTCTTATTTAACTACGTTAAAAGGTGGGCAACAAAAAGCAAATGAGTTTCTCTATTTCGAATTTTATGAAGGAGGAAAAAGCCAAGCTATAAGAAAAGATAATTGGAAGGCTGTAAGAACGAATGTGTACAAAAACCCGAATGGTGACTGGGAACTTTACAATCTCGATACTGACCCATCAGAAGAAACTAACTTGGCAAGCCAAGAACCTGAAGTACTTAAAACTTTGGTAGATATTGCAAACTCGGCTCATGTTCACGACCCCAACTGGCCTCTTTTTAATACGGAGGAAAGCCAATAGCAAAAAAATACCTGCCATATTTATTGGCAGGTATATCTTCTAATTTGCAAGAAAGGAATAATTACATCTTTCAATTCTAGAAAGCCCGGTTGGCCATCTGCCTTATTTGACTTTATAATTTTATCTACATAATTCTGAATTTCTGTATCGGAAAATTCGAGTACTTTCTTCTTAAACTTGTTATAAACTATGCTGCTTGAAAAAGAAAATCGGTAAACTGGCTCATCAAATGGAATAGCAATAAATCCTCTAATCATTCCATCATCGTAACAGCCGAAACTGATTTTACATGTAACACCGTAGTAAGGAAACAGCCTGCTTACTACAGGATAATCTAATTGTTTCATTGGTTGTTCTGACACTTGTATTGGTTTATGTATTAATAGACTTTATCGATGAGTTATTACTGCTTACTAGCAGATTTCACCTAAAGTTCATATTTATGTGTTTATTGTTATGTCTTTAATACCAAAAAGTAATTACATAATTTTTTCTCATTGCTCGGAAATACTTTTTAGTACCGCATGAGAAACGCAAACGGCAAAATTAAGTTTATTTTTTGTGAAAAATTCTTGTTTTTGGGCTGTATTGTTGAGAATTGTTAACCAAGTTAAATGTTCCACCAATAGGTGAATTTTAATACCAAGGCTCTATTTTTAGATGTAAAATCTTCTGGAAAATAATTATCTGTATAAACTATATATAAATCTGAGGCCGGCTGATACCTCCACTGGAAGCGCACATTTACATTCGTATTCTCTGCTTGGCTGTTATACTGAACAAAGGTGGTTAAAAACATTTTATTTGTAAAAGTGATATCTAACCTCGGGCTAACCAACCAAAAGTCAGCACTGTTTAAAGGAGCTGGCAAAGAGATTTTGTTATAGGTAACCTGTGTTGCCAAACTAGCATAAGGCTGTATCCGATACCCAAAAGTTAGATCGAGGTTGTATCGATCCCCTTCAAAATAGCCCCCATATTGAGTGGCCACTTTGTAAGTAAACAAACTATATGGTTTAGATACATATTGAATACCTGCACTTCTCCAAGAGTAATCTGTACCTGCTAGCAATACTTCTCCATTAGAGTTTGTTGGGTCAAAATCTTGCCTCAACTGCACATAGTTATGTTGCCCCCAAGCCAAAAGCTGACTCCTATTCAAAAAATTGATACCATAACCCGCATATGTTTCAGATTCTGTAAAGTCTCTTTGTGGAGTAAAATATAATGCAGAATTGATAACTGGTCCGTGACTTACTACACCTTTCCAGTTTTTAGGGAAAAATCTATATTGAAATTCAGGCTTACCTCTTATATAATCTTTACGCGGAATATAACCAGTTTCTGGATTGTAATTCTCTCCTACATATTCATGCTGCCACGTGAGCGATAGATTTTTAGAATCGTAGTTCAATTCAGTAGCGTGCATAAAAGTGGCTGTATCTACATCTGGCCTAAAGTTTTTGTGTAAGACCATTTTACCCGTCCAGAAGTTATTGGCAGACGCCAGATTATATTCCACACCCAAGTTTCTATTGTATTTAGAAAATTGATTTTCGTCTGTTGCAGCAGGTGTATAATTTATTGCTGCTTTATCTATATAGATTAAAGAAATATTAGAGCGTGCAAAAACTTGTCTTTGAATAGCAGCTACTGCATAATTGAAAGCGGGCATTCCAAGGCTATCCACTTTTTCAGTTTGGATATTCATTGCACCAATACGCCAGTTTTTATTGAGCTTGCCACTTAATCTGGCACCAAATCTAATCGGGCTATTTAATCCTATTCTTCGCGAGAAAAATGGACGAAGGTTATCTGTTCCAAAGTTGGCAAACAAATCACTGTTTTCTAGAAAGAACTGCCTGCGTTCCGGAAAGAATAACTCGAAACGGCTCAGGTTAGTTACTTGCCGATCAACTTCTACCTGCGAAAAATCTGGATTTACAGTTAAATCTAAATTGAGTGAAGAAGTGATCGAAATTTTTGCATCCCCTCCTACTTCTACACCTGTATTAGTAGATTCACCTGTTTCGTAATTTTTTTGAACATCGGTAAGCACATAAGGAATCACCGAAACATTCATCCCTGCTTCTGGTGGTGGCGCATCCCACTGCAAAATACCTGTATATGCCAGAGACGCACTCGGGAACTGCCTTGGTACTGGCGCCCAAGAAGATTTTTCGTTTCGCTTTAAATCTAATCGGCTAAAATTGATTCCCCACTGGGTAATTCCTTTTTTATACCTAATGGTTTTAAAAGGAATTGCTGCCTCAAACACCCATTTATCTGGATATTGTTTTACACTAGAATACCATTTATTATCCCAACTGAGCTCTACAGAACCTCCATTTGCCATAAGACCATCCCATTGTGCACCAGCAGCATTGGCACCAAAAGAGAAACCATTGGTTTGATCGTCGAAAGGATCTATAAAAACTAGAAAATTATCATTGCTACCAAAACTAAAGTCTCTTCTCAAAGACTCTACAGTGTTATTTCCCGGTAAATCTTCGAAGAGTTCAGCAGCAATATATAAGAATTGATCATTGTAACTCATTCTCACCGTGGTTTTGGACTCAGCTAAACTGGTATCCATCGGGAGGATCATGTAAAAATCTTCTGCAACTTCAGCTTGTTCCCAAGCGTTTTCATCCAGAATTCCATCAACAACAATCCGATCAGATGTTTTCTGAATGAGTAGTTGATAGTTTTCATTCTTTTTTTGCGCCTCAGCCAAGCCGTAAAGTAATATTAGTAAATTAGCGATCAGTAGAATTTTTTTCACTCCATATTTTTTTAGTAATTCTCCAAAAATAGAATTTTTTTCCGAAGTAATTTAAAATATTACATTTCCCCTTCCAGCGCTCTAATAAGGGGTGTGAGGGCACACACTAGTTTGATCATAGTTAATTTTTTACTATCATTGGTTGGTATTAACTAAAGATTCAAATGTACAACAACGCCACACAAACATTCCGGGCTATAAACTCTATAGTCAGCAACATTTGCAAAATTATATTATCACTATCTGTAGTAGCATCACTTTCTACTTGTCAAGACAGTTCAAATACAAAAAGTTTTTCAGTGGATGATCTAAAAATTAGCTGGGAGCTTCAAGAAAACAATGTAGGAGGAAAAAACATTTACAAAGCAGCTTTTACTTTTGTGAATGAAAGCGGAGCAGATTTTCCAGCTAAAGACTGGGCATTGTATTTTAACATGTTACCGCTAGACATTCATGTAGATGCGAACTCACCACTTCAAATCGAAAGAATTAATGGAGATTTTTACAGAGTTGTTCCCACAAGCAATTTTACAGGAGTTGCTGCTGGTGATAGTGCCCAACTAATATATGAAGCAGAAGCATGGATTATAAAAGAATCTGATGCACCATGCGGCTTATATTTCACATTAGATAATGAAGCAACTATTAAAGTAGTAAACAACTATCAAGTTTTACCTTACGAAAGAACCGAACAGCTTACCAAAGGCGAAGCTGGTACTCTACCAGTGCCTACTGCACAAACTATTTATGAGGAAAATGAGAAATATAAAGGTATAGATGAGAAAGATATTCCTCCTTTTATTCCAACACCAGTAAGCTATACTTACAAAAACGATATACTAAGTTTTGATGCAGGCATTACTATTTTCTATGCTTCTGAAGACTTAAAAAGAGAAGCAGATTTTCTTGCAGAAGGTCTTGCTAAAGTTTTGGGTAGTAAACCAAAAACAAGTGCTGATGCTCCTTCTGGTGATAAAAATATTACACTCGCTGTTAAATCTCAAAATGTAAATGGCAAAACCGAAGATGCTTATCAGCTTGAAGTTTCAGCAACAAAGGGTGTAAGTATCGAAGCAACAAATCCTGCTGGTGTATTTTATGGTATTCAGTCTCTAATTGGAATGATCCCTCCAACTGAGCTAAAGGATAAACCATCAGCAATAAAGCTAAAAGAAATTACAGTAAAAGATGCACCAGCTTTCGATTACAGAGGTTTACACCTTGATGTTTCAAGAAATTTCCATACGAAAGAAGCAGTGTTACAGCTTTTAGACCTAATGGCATTTTACAAGCTTAATAAGTTTCACTTTCACCTAACTGATGACGAAGGTTGGAGACTTGAAATTAAATCTCTTCCTGAGCTAACTGCTTATGGTAGCAAAAGAGGTCACACATTAGACGAAGCTGAACATTTATACCCCTCTTACGGTTCTGGCCCTTACGAAGAATTACCAGGTAGTGGTTTCTATACCCAAGAAGAATTTATTGAAATTCTTAAATATGCAACGGAAAGACATATCGAAGTAATTCCTGAACTCGATTTACCTGGACACGCTCGTGCTGCTATTAAAGCAATGGAGTACAGATACAGAAAGCACATGTCTAAAGGTGATGAAAAAGGAGCTTTTGCTTACCTGCTTAACGACGAAGACGACACCTCTACTTATAGCTCTGCTCAGGGTTATGGCGATAATGTAGTTTGTGTTTGTAGAGAATCTTCTTTCGATTTTCTTGAAGTGGTAATATCTGAAGTAGTAGATATGTATACAGCTGCAGATCTAAAACTAAATATTTTACACACTGGTGGCGACGAAGTACCTGCCGGAGCTTGGGCAAATTCTCCATTATGCCAAGAGTTTTTAAAAAACTCAGAGGAATATAATGACCCTAAAGAATTATCTGGTTACTTCTTTAATCGTTTCAGTGAGATTCTTAAAAAATACGATGTAACACCAGCCGGTTGGGAAGAGATTGCTTTAAAAATGAGAAATCATGGAGAAAAGCATCAGATTAACGAAGCGGTTGATAAGGATGGAATTCAAGTTTATGTGTGGAATGCGATTTATGGTGGTGGTGTAGAAGATTTACCTTATTTGTTGGCAAATGCAGGTATTAAAACTGTAATGAGTAATGCACCTAACCTTTATTTTGATTTTGCCTATAGCAGAGACCCTAGAGACAGAGGTTATTATTGGGGTGGTTTAGTAAGTGCTCGCGATTCTTATAAAATGGTTCCTTACAATCATTTTCTTACTGCTGAAAGAAGTGTAATAGGTAAAGAGTTTGATAAAGCAGAGCTTACAGATGGCAAAATCAAACTGAATAATAACAGTCAGAAAAACATAATCGGTATTCAAGGACAATTATGGACAGAAACAGTAAAGTCTACTGATATGATGCAGTATTACTATTTCCCTAAAATGCTTGGATTAGTTGAAAGAGCTTGGGTAGGTACTCCTGACTGGGCAAACGAAAACAACCCAGATCAGCAATGGAAAGACTTTAACAAAGCCTTTGGAAAATTTACTGCTTACGTAGGTACGCACTCTATGCCACAGCTAGATTATTACTGGGGTGGAATTAATTATAGAATTCCAGCACCGGGTGCAATCATAAAAGATGGGAAACTGTATGCTAACAACCTGTATACGGGGCTAGAAATCAGATTTACAACTGATGGAACAGAACCAAACGAAAATTCTACTTTATATACAGAGCCAATTGCTGTAAATGGTACAGTTAAATTAAAAGCATTTAATAACCTTGGCAATTCAAGTTTCGTAACAACCTGTTCTAAGTAAATTAGATATAGTGATATGTTTATCTAAGAAAAATTCTATCCTTTTTTGGAAAACATGCACTTTTAAATAAAAATGAAACTCATGCCTTGTAAGCCATATGCTTGCAAGGCATTTGTTATTATGCTTGCATACAAAATATAATTTTGTATAAACCAACTAATTTATATTTTTCATTAAGTTCATTTGCACTAGCTAGTATTTTTAGCAAAATAAATTGAATATCTATTTAGTCTTGAACTTAGCGAACTATTGCAGATTATTACATCCTAGCAATTTTTTTATAAAATCTGTAAAGCCTCCCATAATGGGAAGGCCTTTTTAAAGAGACCTTTTCTATATGCCTTCCCTTTTTTTCAAATCAAAAAATATATTACATCAGTGATTTTTATTGATCGACTTACTAAAATCTCATCTTAAATTATTTCAACACTTTTCCTAAAATGTCGAATTAACAATAAATAGCCTACTTTAATTTATTAAAAACAGTTTATTAGACATCAGTTAAAAAACCTTTCATTCAAGTATTGAATCTTCTAAAAGTGCTATGTTTTTCTTAAAAAACTCCTAATGGCACATTTACCTAACAGCTCGCTTTCTACCCCTTCTTTTTACAGTACTAGATTTTGCAGTTATAAAAGCAACTATCTAATAAATAACTAAGAAGTCAAGAAAATGACTAAAAATAGACTAAACGCAAATTACAAACAGTATAGCCCAGCACTGTTTATACTATTACTAATCTCAACTGCATTCCAAGCTGTTGGTCAGACTACAATATGGAATGAAGACTTTTCTGGTTTGTCTAATGGAAGCAGAACAGACAATGGCACAACAGCCTGGTCTACTTCTGACCCATGGTGGGCAGATTATTGGGGAACCTATAATGGTGTTTTTAGAGGATCGGATGTAGATGATGAAGCAGTATGGACTTCTGAAACTATTGATATTTCTAATTATTCCAATGTAACTATTTCCATATTGTTAGGAGAGGAAGGAACTCAGGAAGGAAGTGATTATATAAGAGCATATTACAGATTAAATGGTGGAGCAGAACAAAGATTTGCCAATGAAACTAATGACTTTACTTCTACTACAGCAACTATTAATGGCTTAAGTGGTAATACATTACAAGTAATTATTAAAATAGATAATAATGATGACAATGAGCATCATTATTTTGATGACGTGTTGGTAGAAGGTACTTATAACCCATGTCCAACAGAGGTTTCTGCATTTCCTTACTCAGAGGGTTTCGAATCAGGCTTAGGCGACTGGTCACAAGAAACCTCAGACAATATCGATTGGGACAGAAATAACAATGGCACTCCTTCTGGTAATACTGGACCTAGCAATGCTAGTGAAGGATTTTATTACCTCTATACAGAAGCTACAAATAATAATAATCGTACTGCTATTCTCAAAAGCCCTTGTTTTAACTTATCTGGCTTATCTAGCCCTACATTCAGTTTCGATTACCACATGTATGGTGGTGATATGGGTACATTATACCTAGAAATTGAAACTACACCAGGTAGCAATAGCTGGACTACAATTCATACTATAAATGGCAACCAAGGTAATAACTGGCAAACTGCTAAACTAGATTTATCAGCCTACACAGGCAGCACAATTAAAATAAGATTTAGGGGAGTTACTGGTAATAACTACCAAAGTGATATAGCAATAGATAATATACTGCTCGAAAGCCGAGCTCCAATGATTTATGTATCTTCCACTACTACACAAAATACGGATAATGTTGAGCAAGGAAGCACAGATGCTCAGATTATTGGTATCGAAGTGGTTACAAGTGGTGTTGCTAACCCATTAGCAATTACTTCATTGGCATTCAATACTACAGGTTCTACAAATACCACTGATATTTCAAATGCTAAAATATATTATACAGGTACCAGTAACACTTTTGCAACCACAAGCCAACTAGGCGGAACTATTAATTCTCCAAATGGATCATTTACGATTAATGGTTCTCAACAACTAGAAGAAGGTACCAATTATTTTTGGCTGGTTTATGATGTAGATGCAAATGCTACAGCAAACAATGTTTTGGATGCTCAACTTAACTCAATTACAGTTGGTGGTAGCAACCAAACTCCAAGTATTACAAGTCCTGCTGGTAACCGCACAATTACCACAGCTCCTGTTACAATATGGTACGAAGATTTTGAAGACATCAACAACTGGGCAACTGTAGACAATGGAGCAACTGCATGGTCTGTTACTACACCAAATAATGCGGATTACTGGATAGTTTGGGACAACAGGTTTTTAGGTGGTGATTTAGATGGAGAAGCTGTTTGGCAATCAGAAGTAATTGATATCTCAAATTATTCAGATATTACTGCTTCAATAGATTTAATGGAAGATATTGGCGACTTAGACAACAGTGAGTATATAAGAGTTTATTACAAACTCGATGGCGGTGCCGAAGTTTTATTTGGTGATTACACCAACGATTTTGGTTCTGCATCTCCTTCTGTTACTAATCTAAATGGTAGTACATTACAAATAATCGTTAGAGCTTATAACAACACTGGTGATAATCAATATTACTATTTCGACAATGTATTCTTAGCTGGCATACAGTCGGATATGACTTACATTTCAAGTACCGTAACTCAAAATACAAATAGCGTAGGAGCGGGTGATTCAGATCAACAAGTAATCGGAATAGAAATAGTTACTGAAAATAGTGGCTCTCCTTTAGACCTTACTTCACTAGTATTAAATACCAATGGTACTACAGATGCTGCAAATGACATTAGCAATGCAAAAATCTATTATACTGGAACAAGCTCAACATACTCTCTAAATTCTCAATTTGGTACTGTTGTAGCTGCTCCGAATGGTACCTTCACATTCAATGGAACACAAACTTTACAAAAAGGCACCAATTATTTCTGGTTAGTTTACGACGTTGATGATAATGCACCAAAAAATAATGTAATAGATGCAGAAGCTACTTCTTTAACAATTAGCGGATCAGATTATACTCCTTCTGTTACTGCTCCTGTTGGCAATCGTATTATTACTAGAATGGATTATGTTTCTAGTACTGTTACACAAAACACCAATGATGTTGCTGTAGGACTTAGCAATACATACGTTGTCGGTTTTGAAGTAGTAACTGCTAACAGTGGAGCTGCTTTAACTCTATCATCTGTAAACTTAAATACAAATGGTTCTTCTAACCCTACTGCCGATTTTGAAAATGCAGAAATCTATTATACAGCGGGCAGCAATACTTTTGCTACTACAACTAAATTTGGTAGCACTGTAGCATCACCAGATGGTAGCTTTAGCATCAACGGCACTCAAGTATTAACAGCAGGCACCAATTATTTTTGGGTAGTGGTAGATATTAAACTTGATGCAACAGAAGATAACCTTGTCGATTTCGAAGTTACTGGGCTCACTTTAGATGGAATTACTTATACACCAAGTATTACTGCACCAGTAGGTAGCAGAAGAATTAATGGGATTAATTGTGGCGATAGTGATATGATTAGCTCATTCCCTTACATAGAAAGTTTTGAAACTGATTTGGGTGGTTGGACACAAGGAGATAGTGATGATTTCGATTGGACAAGAAATACTGGTGGAACCATGACTAACTATACTGGTCCAGATAGAGCAAGCAATAGTGACTACTATCTGTATACAGAGTCAACTAGTAACACTCTTCGCGAAGCTATATTAATTAGCCCATGTTTAGATATGTCATCACTTTCAAATCCTTATTTCTACTTCGACTATTCAATGAAAGGCTTGCTAATGGGTAAAATGGCTTTAGAAGTACAAGCTGTTCCGGGTGTAAGCAATTGGGTAGAAGTTTGGTCTCGCACAGGTCATCAAGATGACAACTGGCAATTAGCAAAAGTTGATTTAAGCAGTTATGCAGGTACAACCATTAAACTAAGATTTAGAGGTACAATGGGAACAGGTAGTACTAGTGACATGGCAATCGACTTTGTTTCTTTGGCTGATAAAATTATAGCTGTAGACCCAGATGCAAGCTTAACTGACTTCCAAGAAAAAATTACTGGAACAGGTGTTACAATTGAAAACTTGGCAATCACATCTTGTGCAGCTTCAGCATTTGGTACTTATTCAGCAAGCTCTGGTTCGCAAATCAGAAAAGGAGAAGGAATTATCATGTCTACAGGTTATGCTGCAGATATCGAACAAATGAACAGAAATGATTCTTGGAGTGCAGAGCTTGGAACAGATGGAAACGCGACACTTAACAATTATACCACTGGTAGCACATTTGATGTGTGTTACATAGAGTTCGATGTAACACCAGCTGGTGATACTTTGAGCTTCAACTACACATTCGCTTCTGAAGAATACATAGACTATGTAGGTAGTGAATTTAATGATGTTTTTGCTTTCCTTGTAAGTGGTCCGGGTATCACTGGTGAGCAAAACATAGCCATTATTCCAAACACTACTACACCAGTAGCTATTAACAATGTAAACCAAAATACAAATAGTGAGTACTTTGTAAATAATGCTTACTATGGCAATCCTACAGATGGTGGTGGTGTAATCGAAGATAATACTGCTTTTGGTTCAATCGAATACGATGGTTTCACAATCAATTTGGTTGCTAAAATTGCAGTACAAAGCTGCGAGACATATCACATCAAATGGATGATTGGTGATGTAGGCGACAGACTTTGGGATTCAGGTGTGTTAATCGAAGGATTGAATAGTAACGAAATTGATAACAGTGTATCGACTAACGAAGTTTACAACTCTTGTACAACCGATCCTGTATTAGTTACTTTCAACAGAGATGGAGATATTTCTAAAGAACTTACTTTAACGCCAAGTTATGGTGGTTCAATGGATTTAAACACAGACTACGAAATAAGTGGGCTAGATAACGGACTTGTGAAATTTAGTGCTGGTGAATCAACAGCTCAAGTAGTAATTACCGCAACAGATAGCTACTCTATCAGTACTTTAGATAGTGTAACTATTAGCTTAACTGGTTGCTCTGGTGGTGCGTTAACTACTGGTAAAGTATATTACAAACCTACTCCAGATTTTAGTGGAAGAAGTGAAGTACTTTGCTTTGGAGAAGAAACTAGCATCGATCCGGGAGAGTATGAATCTTACGAGTGGAAAAACGGAGCAAATCAAATTGTGTCTACAGATAGAGTTTTGCAAACTGGTGTAGCAGGAAATTACACACTGACTATTAGAAACTCTTATGGTTGTGAAGCTACTACAGACCCAATCAACATTAGAACATTAAGTGACTTAACCTTAAGGGCTTCTGCACAATGTCAGCCAGTTGGCATTAACAAAACGCAAGTATTTGTTTCAGCTACTGGTGCTGGTGGAGGTTACCAATATAAACTAAGCACAGAGCCAGCAACAGCTTATACTCCAGATTCTATCTTTATGATTGACAATAATACGACTGTACAAATTGATGTAAAATCGATGTATGGCTGTACAAAAACAATCTCTGTAACAACTCCAACATTTACTCCGGGTGAGTTAGCAGATGCAGGAAAACAAGGACAATGTATACTTAGAGGCTTAAATGCTTTCTATCACATACTAGACGAAGATGGCAACCTAATCGCAAGTATCAATGACTTGGGTAACAATTTAGGATTAATCACTGCAGAAGTGAGAATAGACGAAGAGGTAAATAGCCACAATGGTGAGCCTTATATGCAGCGTAACTATAAAATTACACCTCAATTTAATGGACAGGCAGCGAAAATAAGATTGTACTTTACTCAAACCGAAATGCTTGCTTTAAGAGAGAAGAAAAATGTTATCCCAGCATTATTAGACCAATTGGCTATAAATGGAAAAGTGTCTGATTTATTCCATATTGCAAAATACGATGGTGATACTCCGGGTACAGCAAATGAGACTTTCTTATCGGCAGATGCTGCCCCTGGTGGTTTTAAAGCAAACCGTCACTATGTAGAATTTGTAGTGCCAAGTTTCTCATCTATGTACATTGAAGGCGAAAGTACTTTACTACCAGTTAAACTGGTTTCTTTCACTGCTTCGGTTAAAAATACAACAGATGCATATTTACAATGGGAAACTGCCAATGAGACAAATAACCTTGGTTTCGAAGTACAAAGAAGTACTGACGGATACAATTTTGAAACCATCGGTTTTGTAAAAGGAAACGAAACAACAGAGACTAGTAGCAAATACAATTATATTGATAAGGATCTATCTGGCATATACTACTACAGATTAAAACAGCTTGATAAAGATAGCTCTGCTACCATCACTAAAGTAGTAAGTGTACAAATTAAATCAAATAAGAAAATGGCTGTTACTCCTTACCCGAATGTATTTAGCGAAACACTAAATCTAATGGTAACAAATGCAACAGAAAACAATCTTGATATTACAATCTTTGATACTGCAGGAAAGCAAATATTAAGTCAGAGCTACGAGGGAGAAAACAGTACAAGAGAGTTTAATTTCGACTTAAAACACCTCCAAACAGGTATTTATATAGTGAAAGTAAAATCACTTACGGAATCAGTACAGGTAAAAGTAGTAAAGGAATAAGTGATTTAAATAATAGACGTTTAGTTTTAACTGCCCTGATATATTATCGGGGTAGTTTTTGTTTTTTAGACCTTCCTATAAAACCTTTCGGGTATAATTTTTTCTCTCCTCATAATAGTACTTCAAACATTTTCATACCGAAAATAATTTATACTAATGTTATTGAAGTATCTTAATTAAATGCTTTAATATCGAATAGAAAAAAACTGGGACTAAATCATATATTTTGAAAAACATTAAACTGAAAACTTGGCATAAGAGACTCATATTTATCGCAGCAGGTGCTATTGTTCTTTTTATAGTGGCTATTGTTGGCTTTATTACGTCAGTAAACATGGGCGCTTTTGGCAAAATGTACAGCAAAAAAGAACTCCAAAATTTTCAGAATGAAATTGCCTCACAAGTGTATTCAGAAGATAGTGTGCTCATTGGAAAATACTTCGATCAAAACCGTACCCATGTAAAATACGAGCAGCTTCCTGAACATGTAGTAAATGCATTGATTGCCACAGAAGATGCTCGATTTTTTGAACACGGTGGTGTAGATACAAAGAGTATTTTAAGGGTGGCTATTAAATCTATTCTCTTCTCTGATAAAAGCTCTGGTGGTGGTAGCACCATTACCCAACAGTTGGCTAAAAATATGTTTGGCAGAGAAAACCACGGAATACTGAGCTTGCCTGTAAACAAGGTAAAAGAAATGCTCCTCGCTTCTAAAATTGAAGAGATGTATAGCAAAGAGGAGATTATTACCATGTATTTAAACACTATCCCCTTTGGTGAAAATGTATATGGTATTGGTAGTGCTGCCAAAAGGTTTTTTAATAAAACTGTATCAGAACTAAAGCCTGAAGAAGGCGCAATACTTGTCGGAATGTTAAAGGCAAACACCTATTACAATCCTCGTCTTCATCCAGAAAATGCTGTTAAAAGAAGAAATGTGGTGTTAAGCCAAATGGAAAAGTATGGTTACCTTGATCAAGAAGCGGCTGATACTTTAACAAAGCTCCCCCTTGTAATGGATTACGCAAACCTAGAAGCCGAAGGGCCTGCCAATTACTTTATGGTTTGGGTAAAAAAAGAAGCTAATAAAATACTAAAAGAGCTCAACGAGGAAACAGACACTACTTGGGATATTGAGAAAAGTGGATTAATTGTGCATACTACCCTCAATTATCAATTGCAACTAGATGCTTTAGAAGCTTTTAAAGAGCATTTGGGTGAAATGCAAAAGAGATTGGATGCACAATACAAATCAGCCAGATTTAAGAGTCAATTGGATAATATCGCCGAGAGAGAATTAAAAAGGCTAGGATTAACAGATAGAAAAGATGAATTGCAAAAACAAGAGCTTTTTAGTTGGGATGGATTTCATTCAGACTCTATCTCTAAGCTAGATAGCATCAAACAAGCACTCACCTTATTGCATGCAGGTTTGTTGGGAGTCGACCCGCAAACCGGTGCAGTAAAAACATGGGTGGGTGGTATCGATTTTAGAACACACCCATACGATCAGGTTTTAGTACATCGCCAATTGGCATCGACATTTAAACCTTTATTGTATGCGGCTTCTCTGGAAGATGGCAAAATGCCTTGCGATTATCTGGATAATGATGCGGTTACTTTAAAAGATTTTGAAGGCTGGAACCCTGAAAACTACGACGAAACCTCTGGTGGAAAATATTCATTAGCAGCATCACTTGCCAACTCTATGAACATCCCAACAGTTCGTTTGCTCTTCGAGTTGGGCTACGAAAAAGTGAATAACCTCTGGCAAAAAATGGGTTTTACCGAAGACTTAGAAAATGAACCTGCACTGGCTTTAGGTATTGCAGAGGCAAGTGTTTTTGAACTCGCTTCGGCATATGCTGCTTTTGCTAATGGTGGCCATCCAGTTCAGCCTTTTTACATCACTTCTATTACTACACAAGATGGAGAGGTGCTTTATGAACATAAGTCCGAGAAAAGTGAAGATCAGGTACTGAGTGATAAAACAACTTCATTAATGAATGCCATTTTACAGAAAGCAATTAATGAAGGTACAGGTACTTCTATGAGAACTGTTTATAGTGTACAGTTTCCATTAGCTGGTAAAACGGGAACATCGCAAGACTATTCCGATGCTTGGTTTGTGGGTTACAACCCTTCTCTGCTAATGGTGAGTCGTGTGGGTGCTAGCTTGCCTGTAATTCGATTTAACTCAGGAGCAAATGGTTCTGGTAGTACATTGGCTTTGCCATTGGTAGCTAGAACTTTACAAAAAGCCCAACAAAACGATACGCTAAGAACCGAGTTTTCTACTGCATTTGCTGCCTTGCCAGAAGAATATGCAGGGGCACTAGATTGCAGTGATTTTGTAGAAGATGGTGCTGTTGAGAAGTTTTTTGATCTCTTTAAGAAAAAAGAAACTACGCTTGAAAAAGAACAAAAACGAGCACAACGAAAAAAGAATAACCCGATAAAGAAAATCTTTGGTAAAAAAGACAAGAATAGCCAATAAGCTATAAACTTGCTCCTAAAAACTTCTGAAACTTGGGCGACTTGTTAAAGGTGAAAATTCCCAAGGAATAGAAGTGAGAATGAGAAATAAACCTATTGAAAACCAGATGGCCATTGTTTTATATTTAGCAATGTCGTCTGGTTTTCTTTTAGCTTTTGCCGAACCAATGGTTATCACCACAATGGCAACCAGCATAACTGTAATATGCTCCATTCCAAAAAACCTCATTTCTCTTTGATGCACCGCAGAGCTAAAATTGGAATAAAAATAAGAGATTACCGGACTGATGAAATACAACCATAATCCCAACATCAATTGAATATGTGCAATGGTTGCTGTGATATGCCTTACGCTATTATCAAATTTTGAAAACACCAGTTTATTAAACCAACCTCTGTAAGCTCGAAACAAAGCAAATAGCAAACTGATTAAAACTAACCACCGAACAAGAGAGTGCGAAGCCAACAAAAACTGATACATAAAGCTTTTTTTGGCAAATGTATTTGTACTGGACAAATAAAAAAACTGCAATAAAATTATTGCAGTTTCTTAATGGGTTTAATAGCTAAATTACTCTTCTTTCAATTCCAGTTTAATCACAGTATCATTTTCGTCTGGCAGTGGAAAAGTAAGGTAAGTGGGTGCTTTTACATTGATAAAGTAGTTGCCCTGATCAGAATTTCCCCACCAGTTTTCAGAGACTGCAGCAGGCTCGCCAGTGGTTAAAACTGTTACTTTCTCAACTTCCTTTTTAAAGTTTTTGATATTGATGTGCCCGATCATAGAGTTTGTCCAGTGAGCATAAAGGTTTTTACCATTTTTAGTAAAATAGCCCCATTCTGGTTTTGGTAAATCTGCAGGACCACAGTTGTAAATACTTTCACTGTTTTTATCCATCCATTTGCCCACTTCTGTCAAAATCTCAACAGATTGTTGTGGAATGGTTCCTTCGGATTCTGGGCCAACATTGAGTAATAAATTACCATTTTTGCTCACACAATTTACCAAAGCATTAATAATTGCCTCAGGAGATTTCCATACATTATCAGTGGCATTATACCCCCAAGTATTGTTTAAGGTTAAGCAAGTTTCCCAAGGAATAGAATTTCCATAGGCATCCACCAAATCACTTTCTGGCAAAGCTTGTTCAGGTGTTTCATAGTCACCATAACCTGTAAATTCTCTTTTTATACTACTTGCACCGTGATTAAAAACCAACCTGTTATTAAGAATAATATCTGGCTGATACTCACGAATCATTTTAACCAATTCTGCGGCTTTCCACTTTTCATTTTCGTAATCATCAAAAGAATAGTCTAACCAAAGAATATCAATCTTGCCATACTGCGTCATTAACTCTTTAATTTGAGCATGCATGTATTCGAGGTATTTATCCCAGTTATACTTTTTCTTATCCCATTCTTTGTTGTCTCTCATTGGGTGATTCCCCACATTCGGATAGTCTTTGTGATGCCAGTCTATCAGAGAGTAATACAAACCCACTTTTAAGCCTTCTGCTCTAAAAGCTTCGAGGTATTCTTTAACAAAGTCTCTACCGGGCATATTTGTGGTAATTTTGTAGTCAGTTAACTTTGTATCGAAAAGGCAAAATCCATCGTGGTGCTTCGCTGTCATTACAGCGTATTTCATCCCAGCTTTTTTTGCCAATTTTGCCCATTCTTCTGGTTTGTAGCTTCCCGGTTTAAAAGCATCAACATAAGGTTTGTAATCTTCTACACTTATTTTTTCATTAGACTGCACCCATTCCCCTCTTGCCGGAATTGCATAAGCTCCATAATGGATAAACATACCAAATCGAGCATCGCGAAACCACTCAGTTCTTTTAGTTAGTTCGTCAAATTTCTTTTTGTAGTTTTCGTCTTGGGCAAACAGACTTGAAGCGAAGCAAACAAACAGTAAGCAAATTTGCACAACAGCAAGCTGTCTAACATTAGTTTTAATTCTAGTCATCTTTTGTTATTTAGTCATATGTGATGTAATTCTTAGCTCTATATTAAGAAATTTAAATAAGCCCGCACGGTGTTATTAAAAAAATGTAGTTGAGCCGGGATTTGCCCTGTTTAAAATCACACGTCATATTTTGCTGTTTGCTAAAAGATAAGCCTAGTTTTTTAACTCTTTCAAAATGGCAGTTTTAATTGTTTGAATGATGAAATCACAATCGTCTTTACTTAATACCAAAGATGGCCTAAGGGTGATGATGTTGCCTTCAATAATCTTAAAAGCCAAGCCCATTTCCATACATCTGTACATTACTTTTTCTGCCAGTTCAAATGCGCGTTTTTTGGTTTCTCTATCAGTAACCAACTCTACTCCAATATGAAATCCTCTACCAGCAATGTTTCCGATTACAGGTAACTCTTCTTTTAATTCATGGAATTGCTCCATTAAATACTCGCCCAGCGTTGCTGCATTTTCTACTAGTTTATGTTGATCAATATATTCGATTGTTGCCTTACCAATGGCGGCAGCAAGCGGGTTTTTCTCATGCGTAAAATGCCCAATCGATCTGTCTTGTAAGATATTATATTCCGATTTGGTGAGTATTCCGGCAAAAGGCACCAAACCTCCACCTAGCGATTTACCCAAAACCAATACATCTGGCGTAACATAATGCTCAGTGGCAAAGAGTTTTCCTGTTCTGCCCAAGCCTTCTATAATCTCATCGAATATCAAAAAGATACCTTCCTTATCGCAAATGTTTCTTACTTCTTGCCAGTAATTTTCTGAAGGAACCACTGGTGTTGCCGAAATAGGTTCTGCAATAATGGCCGCAATATCTGGCTCATTTTTAATCAAGATTTTTAACTGTCTTAGGTATTCTTCGTCAATACGATCTCTGTCTGTCCAACCCCAAGGATTTCGGTAATAATTCGGAAACTCTATGCGCAAAGCTCCCGGTACCATCGGGCCATTGCCTTTCATAAAATGAGCTTGCCCGCCAATACTCGAAGCCTGAAAACCTGTTCCGTGATAAGCATCCCAATAAGAAATGGTTTTCCATTTTCCTGTAATCTGTTTTGCGAGCATTACAGCCATTTCAATTGCTTCTGAACCTCCCGGACAAAACAATACTCTATCCAAACCTTCTGGACTCACTTCGGTGAGCTTTTTCGCAAACTCAATAGCGGGAATATTGGTGTATCTGCGAGGAGTGAAAGCCAAAGATTCTTGCATTTGTTTCATCGCTGCTGCAATTACATCTTGGTTACTAAAACCTGCATTATGCACTCCATTTCCGTGCATATCCAGATACTTCTTGCCATTAAGATCGTAGATGTATGCTCCTTCGGTTTTGGAGAGCACATTCATCACTGGGGTAGACAGTGCCTGATGTAAAAAATATTTTTCGTCTTGTTCTAGCCAATACTTTGTTTGCTCGTCCAGTTGTTCGTGATATTTCCTTCTTTGCTCACTTGAGTTAATATCGCCCTGATCTTCTGAGATTGTGTTTTTATGTTCCATGAAATATAGATTAGGATATATGTTCAATTTCATGAAATATGGCTTGGGAAGCAAGAAATCAGTTTTACAATTAGGTGAAAAATAACCTGAGCACTGCAATTCCTTTACTGAATGCACAAAATGAATAATTTGTGAATTGGCTTTTCAGAATGATTATGATTGAAAATATGCGAATACAGTATATTTTCTACCTAAAATGAATCTTTAAACGAATAATTTTTCATGGCTTTTAAGCTTGCTTATTGAGCTTTAATTTCTGTTAAAACAACCTTAAAAAACGCCTTCCATCATTTACCGAAACTTGTAATAACCTTAATATTTCAACAATCTTAGCAGTGTAACTTGGTGCAACTATAACTGATCATCATGTTACTAAAGACCACGTTTTTTAACTTTCTCTCAAAGCTATACATCGTTTTTTTTCTTGTGGGTTTTGCCTTGTTGCCTTTTATCAACAAAGGAGATATTGTACTTCTGGCAAATTCTAATTTCAACTCTGTGCAAGATGTATTCTTTAAGTTATTCACCAATCTTGGAGATGGGCTTTTCTTAATACCTGTATTGATAATTGCATTAAGTATTAGACAATACTATGCTTTTATCTTAGTGATCTCTGCGCTGTTGCATGGTATTGCTGTATTTGTATTTAAGAAGATATTATTTGCAGATGCACCCAGACCCATTGCCTACTTTAGTGATAACATCATACTGCATTTTACCCAAGGAGTAGATGTGCATTCATCTAGAAGCTTTCCTTCTGGCCACACTGCAACCGCTTTTGTGATAGCCGTTTTTCTATCTTTAATTTTTCAAAAGAAGCGCTTATCTGTTGTTTTCTTAATAGGAGCTGCTTTGGTGGCTTATTCGAGAATGTATCTCTTACAACATTTTTACATTGATGTAATGGTAGGCGCCCTTATCGGGACACTTTCTGTACATATTCCTTGGCTAATACTTGTAAATTACTATCCTGATACAGAAATTGCATTTAAAGCTTCTTTACTTAAAGTGAGAAAGCTATTCTTGGGCAGCAAGCTGTTCAAACAAAACGCATAATACTTACCAAGTATCCTTTTTTATATATAGTCACTTATAGGGTTTATCTCAATAGGTGGCTTTTTTTATGGCTTTATATCTATAATTAGAGTAGTTATTTACCTAAACCTTAAAAAGTTTTTAAAGTAATCGACATAAACAAACTTCCAAGGTATAATCAAAAGGTTCAGAACAATACCAGTTACGCAAACCCAGAAAAAGGAGTTGAGGTTTTCATCTAATAAACCAGAATTTTTAGCGGGGAGATATGTGCCAATAATCCAAGCAGATTTGTACAGCAACTGAAGTAGTAGAATAGGTATAAATTTCAGTGGAAATCGGATTCCAAGTAAATTAAGTAGTGAAAAAGCAGCCCAAAAACTAATTGTTACACCTGTAAGGGTATCCATTTGTTCTTCAGGGAAGAAAATTATTGACCAATTATCAAATGCTAAGCTGATAAAGTTCAGAAAAAATAGACCTCTCATTATATGAAGTCTCCAATTTGGCACTCTAACAGAATAATGAGATGTAGTAGCAGTTGTGAGGTAATCATTCATAAGTCAGAAATAATTTGAGCAAACTTTTTGAATGTAGATGCCAAGAATACTCAACAGGTTGCCTCTGATATATAAACGCCTCTAACTGCTAACAAAACTTTTAAATTAGCACTCAAATACGCTACCTCCCTGCTTCTACATGCAACTGATTGAACTCATACAAAGTAGCTTCTGGCCTTTCGAAAAGTTCGTGCTGACTTACCACCAATTTTAAACCGGAAACAGCTTCAAGCTCATCAAAATACTTTTTCCTCGAAATCAGATAAAACCTCTTTTCATCTTTCATAAAGGTTTTTAACTCCGATATATGTTCAAACTGATTAACAGGAGCTCCAACAGGAATGACAAAAGCGGGATTCATTTGCTTGTAAGCTACTACTGGCACTTGCTTATCGATATGTGGGAAACAAACTGCCACTGGGTTTATCTTGTCGATTTTTGGATAAGCGACAAAGTGTATTACCGCAGTACCTATAAAGAATGTGATTGCCAATGCTATTAAACTTTGCTGAATTTTGCTTTTGTAAAAGAGAAATAACACAGCAATAGCTCCTATTGGAAATACAATTAAGTAAGTGCCTACATAAGCAGTTTCTGCTAAATAACTCTCCGCTTTTAATCCGAAATAAGCTGCGATTGGTAATGCCAATGCGATGAGGAAGATCATCCAGTAACTAATCTGTATATCTAGCCTTTTTATTTGGAAGGCTTCTTTTTTTTGTTGAATAAAATAGCCAATTAAAGCAGCGGCAAAAGGCAAACACGGAGCGGGATAACTCGGCAAAATTGTTCCTGAAAAAGCAAAGAAACCCACAAACACTGTTACTGTAACCAAACAGAGTTGTACAAAACTGTTCTGCTTTCTTTCTTTAAATGCAAAGATTAAACTCTGTGGCAATAACACACTCAGCGGTAGCAAACCTGTAATTACATAAACCAATGACATAAAGAAAGGAGCTCCATGCCCTTCCATCGGATCGGAATAACGTTGCAGGTTATGTTTAATAAAAAAACCGATTGTCCATTCACCATCAGTTACGAAATGCACTGCTAAAAACCAAGGAGCCGCAATTAGCAAAATGAGACCTATTGCCAGCACTGGTTTTAAAGAAAGTATATTCTTTACATTGAGCTCACCTTCTAAAAACAAAAACAGCAGTACGATAATGCCAGGTAGCAACAAAGCAACTGGTC
Source organism: Chondrinema litorale (assembly GCF_026250525.1). Lineage (GTDB taxonomy): Bacteria > Bacteroidota > Bacteroidia > Cytophagales > Flammeovirgaceae > Chondrinema > Chondrinema litorale. The sequence continues at coordinate 24,627 of NZ_CP111057.1, read as the reverse complement.
CTTTCGCCAATGTGGCAAAAGCCAGTAATACATAAGCTCCCAGATACCATTTAAATTTCTTCTCCTCATAACCCCGATAGTAACTAAACAAGGCCAAACTCACCAGCGTAATGAGATAAGGGTCTGGTGTAGCCATATGAAACTGCGTAGCTACTTGAATTGAGCATACCAAAGCAACTCCTGCAAATAAGGCAGCCGTTTCACCCAGATATTTTTTAGAGAAGAAGTAAGTCCCGAGTACTGTACAAACCCCAAACAAAGCTGAAAAAATTCTGGCTCCAAAAGCACCAAACCCGAAGATTTGATATGCCAGTATCATAAAAAAATAATGTAATGGGGGTTTATCTACGCGCAGTTCACCATTAAAATATGGCACCAGATAATTGCCAGAATGATACATTTCTCGGGCACATTGTGCATTCTTCACTTCATCGTACATGTAAATGTCTGTACCCCAAATGTTAGCCGAAAAGGCTACTAGTGCCAATATTGCAAGATAAACTGCTGTTTTTTTCATTAATAGATCGTCGGAACTTTATCTTCTTTTACAATGCTAGAATAAGACTTTAGAAGGCTTTATACTTTTTGCATCATCTGAACCTCCTTGAAATACCTCTCTGACTCTGTAAGGCTTTTTATCTTGAGATTCGTAGTAAGTACGCATATTCACTTCCATAATTAAACCGAAAGTAAGAAACTGAATACCTCCTAAAACCAGCATAATACCTAATAAAAGCAGAGGTCTACCCCATATATCATTACCCATTATTTTCTCTGCAAATAAATAAATATTAATTAACATACCAATAGCCAAGCTTCCCAAACCTATAGGCCCGAAAAAGTGAATGGGTTTCTGCATGTATTTTTTAAGGAAAACCATGAGGAATAAATCACTCATTACCTTAAAGGTTCTGCCCAAACCATATTTAGAAGTGCCATGTACTCTCGCATGGTGCTTTACATTCATCTCAGTAATGCGGGCACCTTGTAGGTGTGCTAATACTGGAATAAAGCGGTGCAGCTCTCCATAAAGGCCAAGGTCTTTGGCTATGTCTTTGGTGAAAATTTTAAGGGTACAACCGTAATCGTGAATTTTGATTCCAGTTAATCTCTGAATGAGTTTATTAGCAATTTTACTTGGTACTTTTCTCAAAAGCATACCATCTTGCCTTTTTAATCTTCTACCTGCTACTACATCCCAACCTTCAGACATTAACTTTTCCAGCATTACTGGAATATCTGTTGGGTCGTTTTGCAGGTCACCGTCCATGGTTATAATATAATCGCCACTTGCGGCTTCAATACCTGCCGACATGGCGGTTGTTTGCCCGTAGTTTTTATAAAAAACCAATAATTTAACATTAGGATCAGCTTGCGCTTTAATTCTAGACACTGTTTGGTCAGATGAGCCATCATCCACCAAGATTAATTCATAATCAAATCCTTTTAGTGCCTTTCTTACATTAGTTATAAGCGGGTAAATATTGTCCTCTTCGTTCATTAGAGGAATCACAATAGATAGCTTCATGCGCTGTAAGTTTTGTCGTTTGTGCAAAGGAAAAGATTCACCTTAACTTGTACCCAAATGCTGTTTTAAGTATTCTTTGCCATAGTATGAATAATTAAAGCCTATTATGACTTAACTTTTAAATAATGCATAATTTGGTTTGGCTAGGGTTTTATCTTGTTCATTGCTGGTTAATAAAAAATATCACTAAAAGGGTAACAAAAGCACATATTCATAAATTCGACTTTACTATTAAATTTTGATACTTATCTTTAGCGTCATTTTAAAATTTTTGTATCATACTAAATACATCATCGATGAGCAATCTTAACCCTGACGAACAAATAAAGAACCTGAATTTAACCCTTCCACCTGCTCCAAAACCATTAGGAGTTTATAAGCCATATTTAATCGTAGATAACTTTATATATGTTTCTGGACACGGAACTGTACAAGAAGATGGCAGCCTGATAATCGGGAAAGTGGGCGTAGATATGGACCAAGACGAAGCAAAACTAGCTGCTCGTCAGGTAGGTTTGGCTATACTTTCTACCCTAAAAGAAAACTTAGGTAGCCTCACCAAAATTAAAAGAGTAGTAAAAGTTTTAGGAATGGTGAATGCAGTTGCTGAGTTTGAAAAACACCCTTTTGTAATTAATGGATGTAGTGAGTTATTTGCTGATGTTTTCGGTACTGAAAATGGCATTGGTGTAAGAAGTGCAGTGGGTATGGGTTCTTTGCCAGATAACATTCCAGTAGAAATTGAAGCAGTATTTGAATTAGCTTAATAGAAATTATGTCTGCAAAACCTTGGTATGAAATTGATCAGGTTGATAAAATTGACTCTCCGGCTTTGGTAGTATATCCGGCGCATATTCAGCAAAATATAGATAAAATGTTGAATATAGCTGGTGATGCAGAAAAGCTATTCCCGCATGTAAAAACCCATAAAATGGAGGCTGTTGTTAAAATGCAGCTACAAAAGGGAATAAAGCGCTTTAAATGCGCTACAATAGCCGAAGCTGAAATGGCAGCTCAGGCAGGGGCTAGTGAAATTTTACTTGCCTACCCTGCTATTGGGCCTAAAGTTGAGCGATTTAAACAACTTTGCAATCAATTTAAAAGCACGCAATTTTCCACATTAATCGACAACCAAATTGGTGCCGATCAATTATCGGCTGCTTTTTCAGCAGATAACCAAAGTGCTTGTGTCTGGATTGATGTTGATGTTGGCATGCATCGTACAGGTGTGAACATAGAAAACTTGCAAGCTTTTTTTCATTCGGCTAGTAACCTTCCAAGTATCTTAATCAAGGGCTTTCATGCATACGATGGGCATATCTATGATAGTGATAAAGCAACAAGGTTTAAACGTGCAGCCGAAGTATTTGAACCGGTAAAAGCGGATAGAGATCAATTGGAGAAATCAACGAATACTAAGTTGCCAATTATAGCAGGTGGCACAAGTACATTTCCGTTTTACATCCAACACGAGGGTGTGTTGGCGAGTCCGGGTACGAGCTTATTATGGGATGAAGGTTACCACAAAAAATTCCCTGACCTGCAATTTGAATTTGGTGCACTTTTGCTTGCCAGAGTAGTTTCTAAACCTCAAACAAATACAATCTGCATCGATTTAGGTTACAAAGCAGTAGCTTCAGAAAACCCATTACCTAGAGTAACATTTCTAAACTTGCCAGATGCAGAAGTTCTCTTCCAAAGTGAAGAGCATATGGTATTGAAAACAGATGAAAAGTTAGAAATCGGTGCTGTACTTTATGTATTACCGATTCATATTTGCCCCAGTTGTGCTTTGTATGATGAAGCAGTAGTGATTGAAAACAATCAAGTGACTGATAAATGGGCAATTGCTGGTAGGAAACGAAGCATTAGTTTATAATTATAATCGGGTTGGTATAAACCCGATTATAATTGATATTATTTTCAACTCCATGCCTTCAATAAAAAGTCAATCCAGTTTTGATGCATTATCTTTTTAATGTCTTCTTCTGTATAACCTCTTTTAGAAAGCATTGCCGGAATCTTCTGCAAATCTGCAATAGTATTTAAATCTTTTGGCGTTTGCTCGATACCAAAAGCACCATCAAGATCAGAACCGATTGCCGCATGATTAGTATTACCAGCCAACTGACAAATATGATCGATATTATCAATCACGTTTTCGAGGCAAGCACCTGTACTTTCTGGTGTTGACTCTCCCCTCACCCAATTCGGCACTAACATCCAAGCATCAAGCGCAGCACCAATTACAGCTCCACGTTCAATCAAAACCTTAATTTGCTCGTCGGAATATTGTCTGTTATGGTTCACAAACTTGCGACAGTTATTGTGGCTTGCCCAAACATGTCCATTAAAATTATCTAATGCTTCCCAAAAACTATCATCACACAGGTGGGTAGCATCCAAAATAATATTTAAACGCTCCATCTCTTTGAGCAAAGCTTTTCCTTTCTCACCAATTCCGCCAGTAGCGTCTGTACCTTGTGCATAAGTTCCGGGGCCATAGTGCGCAGGACCAATTGCTCTTAACCCTTGCTTATAGGCTTTTTCCACATAACTTATGTCTACAATTGAGTCGGCACCTTCCAAACTAAGCATATAGCCTATTGGTTGGTTTTCTTTATCGTTTTCCCAATTTTTAAGATGTTTTGTGAGGCTAGCTTTATCTGTAATCTGCAACATCTCTCCTGCAGATTCCATGGCTTTGTACCATGCCAGTTGGGCTTGGGTCATGGCGTAAGCTTGTTCGGGAGAATGCCAGCCAGGAAGTTTACTGCCTTTTTTAACATAGCGGGCAATTTGGGTTGCCACTACCATTCCTACATTTCCTTTTCTGAGTTCAGGTAAAGTTACCGTTCCTTTCGCTCTGTCTGGTTTATCGGTTAGTCCTTTTTCACTTTGTCGAATCTCTTCCACTTGCCACCTTAAATCTCGATTCCACTCAACAGCGTTCATCGATAAATCTAGGTGAGCATCAAAAATAAAAATATCTTCAGTCATACGATTAGAATTAATTGAATGCTTGAAGATATAATAAAAAAGAAAAACCTCTGATACATCAGGTTTAAACTTACCAGAAGCATCAAGAGGTTTGGGCTTTCATTTATTTTTATTTCGCCATGTTGTATACGTAAGTACCAGCATCGTCAGCAGGCACTTCGTCGTCTAGCTTTGTAAGTTCCCATTGTAAAGAAACACTTACTGTTTCATTGTTAAGCGTACCGCTGCTAATGGTTACGTCTCTGGTATCAGAACCGCTTGTAAAAGTTACTACACTACCTGTAATGCTAAAAGTACCTGAAGTACCGATAGATGGCTGGTAAGTAGCAGAACCAGAAGCAGTATAACCATCTGGGTTACCATCTTTATCAAAAGTTACAACAAGGGTATAATCCGGAGTTGGATCGAAAGATTCACCATCAAGAGTTGCTGATTGAAGTGTTAGTGTTATCGACACCGGCTCTGGCTCAGGATCATCATCATCTTTACATCCTACCAATGCAACAAGTAAGAAGAAAGCCAGTAAGCTTAGAAGGTTTTTTGAATGATTCATTGTTTTTTATTAGTTATCAAATAATATTTTAAAATTAATATTCTCCTCCAATTTTTCTACCATTAATGCCCATTCTTTCAGGAAATTTAGGTAAAATTTTCGGAATACTTGTTAAACCTGTTGTATCTGTTAACGCTTGCATAAAAGCAACAATATCCTTTTGTTCACTTTGAGACAAACTTAATGAGTCAAAAGGCAAGGTTTGGTTGGGTATATCCATTCCTAAACCTTCCCCCCCACCTTTATTATAAAAGTCTACTACTTCTTCTAAAGTCTCATAAACTCCATTGTGCATATAAGGTGCTGTAATGGCCGCATTTCTTACCGTTACAGTTTTAAAAGAATGCTTGTAGAAATCGGCTTTTTCTTTATTTACTCCAAAATATCTACCCAAATCTGGATCAATCTCGTAAGTAGTCATTTCTTTTTCTTTTGGCACACCTAATACTTCAGATTCTATCTCTTTGTAAAAGGGTGGTACACTGCCATTAAAAACCGGAGCAAAATGACAAGTTCCACAAGCAGCTTTCCCCATAAAGAGGTTGAATCCATTTTTTACTGCCGGATCAATATCTGCTACTTCGCCTCTAATATATTTATCGAATGGAGAATTAAAACTTGCTAACGATTTAACATAAGCCGCTAAAGAGAATGCAATCGATGATTTTTTAATCGGTTCATTTTCATACTCAGGAAATGCCTTTTTAAACATAACCACATACTCATCACTCTTTTTAAGTTTATCGAAAAGATCAAGATAGTTTGTGCTAAACTCTTTGTGTGATGTAATTACATGATCGAGTTGCAGCTCTAAAACTTCTGAGCGCAGATCGTAAAAGAATCGGTCTGCATACACCGCATTTAACAAAGTGGGAGAATTTCTCTCAACTGTTCCTTCGAAACCTGTGGCAATACTTTTAGGCAAACCATCTGTAAAACCTATTGATGGTTGGTGGCAAGAGGCGCATGCACGCTCATTGGTTTTAGACAAAGCAGGATCGAAAAAGAGTGTTTTACCCAAGTTTAATACTTCAGGTGTAAATTTTGGTTCAATTACCTGTGTAAAGTAAAATGGATTGATTAACTCTTCGTCGAAAATATTTTTAGCATAATAATTTAATGAGTGTTTAATATCCAGCCTTTCTGCCTCGTACCAAGTTTCAATTCCAAAAGCAAGATGCGCATCTAATAGCAAGCTAAAAATTGGGTTGGCATATTCTTTAATAAACTCAGCTCTATCAAAAGTGTCAAAATCACGATTTTCTTTTAAATAATTAATTGCGTTTTCAAAAACCTCAGTCAATTGAAGATCATATCTTTCTTCCCTGTTTTTCATTAAAGGGAAATAGTTTTTTACTGCATCGTAAGTGCTTTGCATAGAAATAGCCGCATCTTCTAATGAACTTGCTAAAACAGGGGAATCAAAACCGGTAATTCCTAAAGTAACAATTCTTAGCACCTGCATTCTGGCAGCCTCAAAAATATGTCTGTCTGTTACCAGATATTTCTTTTGATACGATTCCAGTATCTCTGTGCTTTTAACAAATTTGCCTGTAAGATCAGTTAGTGTTGCTTTGTTAGCATAAAGATCATCTTCATATACTACTTCTTCTAATCTTTGTAAACCTTCTGGTTCTAGCACAGATAAGCTTGGAGAATTTCTTTCTAAAGAAGGTAGTGGCGCTCCATTGATATAATCTTTTACATACTGCCCATCGAGATGCTCGGCAAGGTATTCCACTTTTTTAAATGCCTTTTTACTTGCCCTAAATTTTTTTCTAATGGTTTCAGTTTCTTGATTATTTGCTTCTAGTTGTTCTGCTGATTGGTGGAGTTCTTTTGCTTGAGAAGTAAGTTGAGATAAATCAGAATAATAAACTTGAAGTATTGATGATATTGGTGTTTCATCTTTAACAGTTTCCCTGTTGGTAAAAGCACTCAAATACACACATACACCAAATACCACAAAGGATACTAAAAGAGTAGATAGCTTTTTCATAAATAGATTTGGGAAATATCCATAGCTGCCTCTAAGACAACTATGGACAAAATGAACAATAGGTAGATTTTGTAAGCTTATTCTTTCACGAATTTAAGCGAACGAGTATCTCCATCGATCTTAGCTTTGATGATGTAAACAGCAGCAGGAAGGTCTGATACATCTAAAGTTTTGATGCTACGAGCAACTTTGATACGCTTGCCATTTGCATTGTAAACAGCAGCATCAATTACTTTATTAAACTCTAACTGCTGAGAAACAGGATTAGGGAAAATCCTGAATCCGTCTGCCTCAGAAACAAGACCTTCATCTTCTAAAGCCGTGATAGCACCATCCCAACCAGTAATAGCATAAGTTAAAGAGTTGTTGTAAGGGTATGGATTTGAAGTAGATGGGTGCTGAGAGTTTAACAATAAAGTTTTACCATCTGTAGTTGGGCAAGCACCAGTAATTTCTGCACCAACAGGAACAACAGAAATACGAGTTAAATCATCAACAGTTGGGTTTTCTACAGACATATCTAACATCCAAGCTTCACAAGTTCTGTTAGAAACACCAGCAGGAACTCTACCATAAGAGCTACCATTTAAGTCTTCGCAAATTACCATGTAGTTTTTACCACCTACTGTTAAGATGTTTACACCATCAGGATTAGATAAGTGCTTGTCAGGATAAGAGCTTACTTCTGGGGATTCTTCTAAATAAGGACCGCCTTCTACATAAACAGAGATTTCACCAGTTGCAGGATCGTAAACGTTTACTCTACCATAGTAATCGTTAAAACCACCATCCATTACAAAGTCTATTACTTGCTCATCTGGCTTTTCTTCCATTTCAGGATGACGCATTCTTACAGCACTTAACATGTGATTATCTAAAGTGCCTCCTAAAGCAGCACCTTCTTCGAAAGCAGAACCAATACCATCTCTACCAGTTTCAGTAAAATATACTTTTTCGCCATCTGTTACTACCCATTCAATTCTGTTAAACATAGCAGCTCCGTTTGTTAAAGCTACTTCAGACATGTTTAGCATAGTCTCAAGAGATGTGTTATCGATTTCTACCCAAGGGTTAGCAGTTCCGTTAGCAGTGTAAACATAAGTAGTACCTGAAGTAAAGTCGCCCGGAGTGTCTGCTACGAATTTTGTGAATAAACCCGGAGTTCCATCTTCACCAGTGTAAATTGTTTGGTTGTCTGGCATTACCACACCACCTTCGAATCCTTGGCGACCCCAGTTGTATTGTTTGCGAATAGCTTTTGCTTCTCTTGGGTCGATTTCTACCATCCAGTTAAAGTTTTGGTATCTTTCGATAGTACTTCCGTCAAAATCACCAGTAATGTCTGTCGAGATTGTCCAGTCTGTAGTGTCTCTTACACCTTCGCCTTCAGCATAGATGCTGGCATTGCTAGTACGAAACCACTCTTCAGCAGTCCAGATACGACCATCTACAGTAGAAGTAATACCACCGCAGTTCATACCTGTTTCACCAACAGTATTTACAAAGTCAACATTAAAGAATTTACCAGTACGGCCATCTTCTAAAGTTTGCTCTATAATTTCTAATTCATCTGTAATTGCATTTCTTTTTACTTTAAAAACGGTCATTCCACCACCGTCTCCAATACTGTCATTCGCAGAGATTTCTTCGTGGTTTACTGAGATCCAACCTAAATCGTCAGAATCTTCATCCGGAGTAAATCCGATAAAGTCATGCCATTGCTTTGCTAAAGCTTCTCCAGCATCATTTCCATAAGTTGATGTTGTTTGAACTACGTCATCGTCTCCGATAAATAGTACTTGGTATTTTAATGGTGAAGGGGGCATTTGAATTGTTTCTCCGTACCATGCAGTATCAACCTCTACATCGAAGAAGAACTGGCTGTAACCAGTAGCATAAAAAACAATCGTTGCCGCAATTGTTAGAAAAAATTTCCTCATTACTTTGGTTTTAATTTTAAAAAATGTTTAAGGGATTTTTACATCTCTAAATAAAACATTTAGTGTTACTTCAGGATTAAGCCATTCTAAACTCTACAGCAAGCTTATGTTACATCCTTTAATTTATTGGGAACATTGTTATGAGGGCTTAAAAATATTCATCCATTTACATATCTTGTGTTTTTAGATCGTCTGAAATCAATTGCTATAAAGACAATGATTGTAAGGCATTTTTACATTGTTAAAAGGCTGGGTTTAAACTGGCAGTTTGCAGATAAATAAGTACGATAAAATTAGCCACTTGATACCATGAAACTATTAATAAAGCTTCGTTTTACAATATTGCTACTAGCTTCAATAGTACTTTTCTCATCCTCATATACTTTCGTAGACAAAGACCCGGGCTTGTTAGAAATGAGTTTGAAAAACTTAAAGGGAGATACTTTTTCATTAGGTAATATCAAAAACAACAGTGCCAGCATTTTTATCTTTTTTCTGCCAGATTGCCCTCTGGCGCAGAATTATACTTTAACTGTAAAAGAGCTCTCCAAGAAATTTAAGGAAGAATCGCCCAAGGTGTATTTTGTAATTCCGGGAAGCGATTATTCTAATAAAGAGATAAAAGTATTTAGAGACAATTATCAGATAGGTGAATTTCATATTTTGCTAGATTCAGACTATCAGCTTGCTACTTATTTAGGTGCTAGCATTTCACCTGAGTCTTTTTTAATTGATAAAAATGGTGATGTTCAATACCAAGGAGCTATTGATAACTGGGCTTACGAATTGGGTAAAAAGCGTAAGGTGATTACAGAAAAATATTTGGAAGAAGCACTTAATGCGCACTACAAACAAAGCATTATCTTAACAAAGAAAACCAAAGCTATTGGCTGCTTTTTAAATATGCCAAATCATAAAGAGCACCATTCCCAAAAAGAAAAACACGATTCACATCAACATCATAACAAATAGAAGATCAGATGAACTGGAAAAGCACTTTGCATCTGGTAATAGTTTTTATTACCGGATTTGTTTTTTGTAGTCAAATAGCTGTTGCTCAACAAGCGCAGCCCACTTTTAATGAGCATATTGCGCCAATCATCTTTAATAACTGCACGCCTTGCCATCATGAAAATGGCACTGCCCCTTTTGCCTTAGAAACCTATAAGGATGTTTCTAAAAGAGCATCTTTTATTAAGCATGTTATCGAAACCCGATACATGCCACCTTGGAAAGCCGATCCGCATTATCGCTCTTTTGCCAATGAAAAAACATTAACCGATGAAGAGATAAATGCCATTAAGAATTGGGTGGCACAAGGTGCTGTAAAAGGCAAGGGAAAACCAAAGGCAGATTTACCTGAGTTTAAATCGGGTAGCCAATTAAGCAGAACACCCGATCTGGTCTTAAAAATGCGAGAACCTTTTATTATTCCCGGAAATAATGAGCAGACTTATATCTGTTATAAAATTCCTTTTGAGTTGGAAGAAGAAAAGTTTGTGCAAGGAGTAGAGTTCGTTCCCGGAAACAAGAAATTGGTGCACCATGCCAGCTATCAGGTTTTGGGAGTTGCTGATGATGTAGATATTTATAACTCTAAAGACTATTTTGTTTTTGGAGATGATGATTATATAGACGATCAGCACGATTACAGATTTTTCAATTTATATACTGAAAGCGGAACTGCACCTAAAGAGATGTTTCACAATGGTTGGTTGCCGGGAAACTCACCTCAGCAATATCCAGAGGGAGTTGGGTTTAAAATGCCAAAACGCGGTATTTTTATGATCAGGAATTTACACTATGCACCTTCACCAGTTGAAGCAGAAGATCAGTCTGAAATACGTATCTACTTTACAGATAAGCCAGTTTCGAGAACGATTCAGTTTATTACATTTCAGCCAACTGGACTGGATTATAGTAAGGAAAACATCATTCCGGCAGATACTGTAGTGAAATATGAAATGAATATTAAAGTTGGGCAGACTTTATCGCTTATAAGCATTAACCCTCACATGCATTTGTTGGGCAAAAATTTTAAAGCTTTTGCATTAACGCCTCAGAAAGATACTATCCCACTTGTAAACATTCCAGACTGGGATTTTCAGTGGCAGGAGTTTTACCAATACAAAAACCTATTAAAACTACCTGCTGGTAGCGTAGTGCATGCCGAAGCTATTTTTGATAATACCAATAATAATCCTAACAACCCGAGCTATCCACCGAAAGATACTTTTTTTGAAAGGGGAATGGATGATGAAGATGAAATGATGCGACTCACCTTTTTATATCTCCCCTACCAATCCGGCGACGAAAATAAAAGTCTGAATAAGTGGAAAGATGACGTTTCGATGGGGAAATGAGAAATTAATGCAGCAAAACAAATTGACCGCTGGTGGTTTCGAGTTTGCTTGAAGTGTGGTAGTTCACAAAGATTTCGTAAAAATAGGTTCCGGAACTTAGCTCATAACCTCCGGGACCTTTTCCATTCCACTGCAATGTTTTTTCCTCTGTTGAACCTTGTGTAAAGTCTCCCGCAATTTCTTGGATAATTGCCCCATTATCATCATACAAATTGATTTTTACATTAAACCCAGTTTCAGCACTGGTAACCGGAAAAGTAAAATTTACAGCATCAAAAGATGGATTGGGGTGCACAATCAGGTTTTCTAAAACAGAAAGTATGCCTTCAGTAACATTAAAATACAAGCCAGTTTCTGTCTGGTTACCATTATTATCCCAAACTTGTAATGTGATAAAATGAATGCCTGTTTCTAACTCAGGCATTTGGAATTTCACCAAACCGGCTTGATAAGAATCCAAATCATTCTCATAGTAATTATTTAATTGAAAAGTTTTTTCAAATTCATCATCAATCACCAACTTGATTGATTTACCTTCATCTGCTGTATTAATTCCAAATTCATCAAATAAGCGAGCATACAACACTGGATTTTTACCTGTTTCATCTCCTGCATTAAAATTTTCATCATCGAGGTAGAGAGTTACTTCTGGTGGTGTCTGATCTGTGTTTTCAATATCATTTCCACTTACATCAGAATCTAATAAATAATATCCAGCTGCATCTATATACTCAGTATTGTGTTTGGCGTAAAAGCTTATTTTCAACTGCTCATCAGTATTTTCTTCGAAGTCAGGCATTACAAAAGTAAATTCAAAATTACCTTTATAAACACTGGCACTCCCTTTATACAAAACCTTTTCGCGATTGTGGTAAGTCATTTTTTCATTATCGCTATCTCCCAAAGTCTTTTTTTCAATCGGAGCAGCATAAACAATCACCTCAAGAATTCCCTCAAATCCCTCGTTTACTCTCTCCTCTTTTTCTCCGATATAACCTTGCACGGTGAGCTTCTCACCACTCTTAATGGAAAGCTTGGCATTTGGTGTTTGATCATTCAAATAGGCTGTAAAAACCTTTAGACTAGGATATGCTAATTTCATGGAAGGGTCACCCAAGAGCGAGAAGTTTCTATTGAGAGTCCCAGAAACACTGTTGTTTTTTGTTTGTCTGATGATGTCGCCCAAACGCGGCATTTCTCCATTTGCCAAAGGCTCGAAAGCCACATCATAAAATGCCTCACTTAATTTAAAGTTGGTAGATGCCACCACTGGTCGCGTGGTAGTTACCAAAGCAATTGGTCCGCCTAACGGATTCATGAGTGAAAGCTCCGCTCCCGATCTCTGTTTCCAATCGTCAAACCTACCATACTCACAAGTAGCAGTGATAAAAACTGGCATATTATCCAAGTTTCGCCAGTTAATAGCTTGCCCATTGGTAAGAATCTTTTCGTTAGTCCAACCCGTTTCTGCACCATGCCCAATGTAATCGATAATCAATTTTCCTTCTTCTACAAACTCATCTAACACACGTCTGCCCTCGGTACTCACTTTGCTATTACCTTCAGTTTCTATGGGATAAGCCCCCACAAAAAGTCTGTCTGGTGTGTATAACTCATGCTGTTTTTCCACTTGAGTCGCCAGATAATCTGAGCGAAGTTGGTGGATATTTGCATCTCCGTTGTCTGCCACAAAACCCAGTTGTGTTCGCCATCTGCCCAAACTAGATTTGTTTTGATATTGAATGAGCTTCTCTACTATCTCTTGCGCTTCTTGCTTGGTTCTTACCGGCAACCTGCCCACGCCAATTTCAAGATCGTGAACTTCGTCACTGTAAATAGATGTACCCTCCTTCCAAATACCTTCGTCGTCGTCCAAAAAACCGAAGTAATCATCAGAAGCATAACTGTGCACTGTATGCAAAGAATTTCTGGATTGATAGATTGGGATGAGGTTTTCGCTGCTGTTTTCAATTCCTCTATAATCGTAAGAAGTATCACCGAACAACAAGACATATTTCAATTGCCTTTTATTGCCATTTCGGTCATACAGCATCTTTAAAAAGTTACGAATAGCTGTTACATCTTTTCTGCCTGATGAAAACTCATTATAGATTTTTTCAATCGAAATAGTGGTTACTAACAAGCCATCTACATTCTCCCTAAATCTTTCTAAAACTTTGGCAATAGACCGCAAAGAGTCAGGAGTAATAATCAGTAACTCAGGTGGTGTGATGCCATGTAAATTCTGATTTTCCACCTTTCCAATTCCAGTAGGATTCGGACATTGTTCTGGGTTAAAAGCTATGTATTCTTGCAAACCCTCATGCTCATCAATAAAAAAAGCATTTCCACTAGCATAAATCAAACTCATGTTTACAGGAACACCCGGCTGGCTAATATTCCAAACCATTGCCCGCTCGGGCAAGCCTGTTACTTGATAAGTATTTTCAGATTGTTCTTTAGAAGTTAAAGAGCGAAAATGAAACTGATGATTTTTCCATTTTAACTGAGTTGCAAATTGAATGGCGTAGGCATCCAAATAAGCTTCTGCATTTTCACCAGTACTACTTAATGAAATTTGAATATCTAAAGATGATGAGGCATTTAAACTATCACTTAACAAATTGGCAACACTAAAATAGTCATACCAGTCATTTACATTGCCTTTTTCACCAAAAGCAGATTTAGACACAGCATCAATATCAATCTCTCCGATATGTTGGTTATTGAGTTCAATATCAAAATGAACTGGCACGGTTTCTCTGTTCATTGCTTGCACCCACATTCTTATGGCAGATTCGCTCTGGGGTAAATAATCTTTTAGTTGAAAATGATGGGTTGGCGTTTCATCTAGCGAAAATTTTTCGCCATACCACTCTCTGCCCGAACTCAACAAATTAATACTTTCAGTTTCGTGGTATTGGAAATAATCGAAGCTATTAATTGCTTCTGAATTTTGCAGAACTGATTTATTAGAAGCTGTTTCTATTTTTTCACTCTTCCTTTTAAAAAGTTCAATAAAGTAGAAATTGGTATTAGCATATAAATTAGTTTGGTTGAGAAACATTTCCTTTTCCTCATCATAGATCACTTTATCTGGACCATGTGCATAAAAAAGGAGATAATCTTCTGCATCAAAATCTTTGTTATGGTTGGCATCATACACCCAAAGGTGATTTTCGATTAGGTCATCGTACCTTGCCGCATTATTTTCTTGAGGTAACATCCCCCCCGGATTACCAAAAACCCTTATCCTGTTGATATTAAGTATATCAGTGTTGATGCCCACGCTTTGGAAAAAAGCATAATCGAGTTTGTAAACACCCGAGCTATCGACAGCTATTTTGTGAAAATCACCATTGGCTAAAACAGACTTCTTCGCAAAAGAATTGGTAAGTTCCTGCCCTTGCAGTTTCCATGCGAGTAACAGAAACAAAAAGAGAAGCCTCAGTTTTATCATGGGTGGATGTAGAGTTAATCCACAAATATTGTTTTCTCCTGATTATGAGGCTAATAATCTGTATTACAAAAAGTTAAACTATTTGCAAATGAAATATGAACTATGTAATTCTATAACAGCTTACTAGTTTTTAGCATTAGAAAACAACTTATATCCCAGAATTATTGAGAATGCATTGTATTTAGTTTCCCAGTTCAGATTATCTCTAGTGAGATCTCGACTTCCATTTAAGATAAACTCTAGATTCAATCGATTTTTAAAATTATAACCAGCACCCAATGTAAAACTTAAATCATTATCTAAGGCACGAACATCATTAGTTCCAAAAGTGATCTCTGAATTAAAAAGTAAACTTGTGAGTACTCCTGCATTTAAATAAATCTTAGAATTATCATTTAAGAAGGAATAGTATCTGAGTTTTAAAGGAAAATCTATTGAATGATACTCAAAAGATACATTTTGGGTAAGTAGCATCCCTTCAGATTCAAAAGATTGATAGGTAGGTTCTATTACAATTGCCCATTTGTTCTTATTGTAGGGTAATACAAACTCTGCCTCTAGCCCAATTCTTAAATTAGTCTTACTACCAAAATCAATTTCATTATCACTTACACTTTCCATTGTGGTATTGGCAAAGGTAACACCCGGTCTCAATGATAAACTAAAAGGCATCTTGCTTTTTCCCTTTTGAAATAGAATCAAATCAGCATTTTCACACTCATTATATTTCACAAAGTATTTGATTAGATCATTTTGTAAATACCTTACTCGCTTAGCATCACTCATAGATAGCTCCTCACATTTTACCTCATTCCAAAGTTGTTGCTGATAATATACATTTTTAGAGATTTCACCACTTTCAGTTTTATAAAGCTTGTAAACCAATTGATTAACATCACCACTTGGAGTATTATAAAAAAATCTGGTGAGTTTGCCGGTTTCGTACACATACAGATTGATTTTGCCCCCGACTAATAATTTCAAAAACAAGGTAGCTTCTTCAAATACTGGCTCTCTGTCTTTTGTTAAATCACTTATTGCTGAAGATGATTTATCCATCTGCACTGTAAATCTGGAATACCTAAAAGCGCCTTCTACACCAAATTCTTTTATTGTTTCGATAGTCGCTGTTTGAGTATTTGTCGATGAAGAATCTTTTAATGCTTTGTATTCGAAACTTGTGGGGTTATTTTTCCAACCTAAGTTTTTAATCAGACAATCTGTTCGCTGATTGTTGTTATCTATAAAATATCCTTTCTCAAATTTAACTTGGGCGAATGTAAAAGAAGCAAGAAGAGAAATGATGATAGTAAATAGTGTTTTTTTCATAGCTGATTTAAAGTCTTTAAATGTTACTTAAGAATTAACTGGTTATATCCATAATCTACTATACCGATTAAACCATATACAGTCTCACCTGCAGGAATTGTTTTTCCATTCAATAGATATATCTCTAAATCTTGCCTAAACTTCCCATTTGCACTACCTGCAATACCCATCTGCAAAACGGTAATTCCCGGGCCTAATGCCAATCCAATTGGTACTGAATTGGTAGAGCCATTAGAGCTTGTTGAATAAAATTCTAGAGGTGTCAGCAACAGATATAGTAAATATATAGGGACGTTTTGCTTTAATTGCTTATGAATAAAATTTGCCTCAAGCAACGTAACTGGAGTATTTCCAGAATGCACGATCAAATCCTTTCCAAAAACAAAATCTTGTTCAGATTTATTTTCAACTTTAATAGAGACTAGCTTGATCCCTTTCTTATGTTCCTTTTTTGCATACTTCTTATTTTCTCTTTCATGGAGCACATCATATCTATAATAGAAATCATAATCATCACTCGATGATGTATTACTCGTATAATTAAATCTTTCTGGATAAAGAGCCTTATAATTTCCTGCACACGAAGTGAACATTAAAAGAAGCAACAAGTATGTGAAAAATTTGACCATAACTTAATCTAGGTTTATAAAATCGATTAACAAAAACGCCGAAATTGAAAGAATTTCGGCGTTTTAAGACTGGACAAACTTATATATAAATACTAAATTTATGGTAATATTAACATTAATTAAGTAATAACTACAACTCCTTTTTTCCAATAAAAATCAGGTATTCCCAAACTCCGGCATAGGCTTTTTTAACTTTGCTTTGATGCTTCGTGAAATACTTATCCAACCATTCAAATAAATGCCCTTCCATTTTTACATGGTTCACTCCCATCCATTTTTTAAATGAGACAAATTTTGAATCGTGGAAATCAGTTACAGCCAAATAGCCTCCGGGTTTTAAATCTCTTAGCGCTTGCTCTAGCAAATCTTCCCAAAATGGATTAATCATGCTGAGTGAGTAAGAAAACATTACCACATCAAACCCTGATTCTATAGTTGTTTTATCTCCATAAGCTTCACAAACCAATTTTACCTTATCTCCTGCTTTTTGCGTCTTCTTCTCTGCAATTTGTAACATGTCATCAGAAACGTCTATTCCAGTGAGCTCAGCATTTGGAAACTGTTCGTGAATTTTGGCAAGATTATAACCTGTACCACAACCTACTTCAAGCAATCTAAAATTATCTGTTGGTTGAAAAGGAATATTTTTAACTAGTCGTTTTCTTCCAAATAAAAATGTCCAACGGGTGAGGTCGTATATCTTTGAATGAAAGATATAGTACCGCTTCATTTTTTCTGCCTGCTTGGCATTGATCGTGGTATAAGTCATTGTAGTTTTAGCGTAATTAATATTCAATTTTTATTTATTTTACCATTCCCAAATAAACACTGCCATAAGTCCCCACACGGTCGTTTAGATGCCAACTCGCTGTAATTTCTTCTTCAAAATCTATTTTAGGCATAATAAACTCTGGAAAAAAATCGATTTTGTTTGCTGCTGATCTTTGGAGTATTCTGGTGTCTTTTTTACTATTTTTCAAAATGAGTTCCCACTCTTCGTTTAATGCAACAACATCGTGAGCTGCTAACCAATCTTGATGGTCAAGCAAAATGTAATGTGAATAGTTATCAGGATGGTCTTTTAAGAATTGAGAAATGGTAGTGGTATGTAACTTAATTCTGTCGGAATTGGCTTTTATTTTTTCGAAGTTTTCTTCTTTAAGATATTCTGGGCAACAATCTTTCGTGTAGCTACCAAATACATACACATACCAGAAATAGTTGTTTTTAACCGATATGTTGCAAAATATATGTCTTAAGCTGTCTTTCACATAACCTGCTACACCTTCCTTCTCATAAGTCTCCATAATAAGCTGTCGTTGCGGCCTAGGCACACCTGCTAGAGAAATAGTGATATGTCTATTTAGCAACCATTTTACAGGTTCATTAAATAGCAATGGCTCCATTTGCTTATAAACTTTCTTCTGCTCATCTAGAGTTTCGGCTTCAAATAAAGCATTAACTAGTTTAAACAATTTTGGCTTGGTTTTGATATAAGCCATGAGCATACCTGCTAGCAAACCAGAAGTACCATTAAAATAGAAGCTTTTCTTTAAACCTTTGCCATTAAAATAGGCAATATTCTTATCCCAATACTTTTTAGAGAAATCGCTCAAATGTGCTCTCAAGTTCTTTTGATAGTAAGCCGCAGCTCCTTCAAAAGCACCTTCACCAAAAAACTTAAACAGGTGTTCATAGTCTCCATGTTGGAAAATGGCAACCTTTAATTCAAGCAAAGCATTTTGCCTAGGGTTCATATCTATGGCATGGATTACTTGCGGATTGTCCAACAAATAATCTAAAGCATTGCAACCTGCACTGGTTATCATTATAAGGCTACTATCACTTTTTAATTTTAATAGATGCCTATCACACCTTGGATCTTCCCAACAGGTGTTATAAACTAGGTTATTGGTATGAACCTGTTTAAATATAATATCTCTTACATTAGGGAGGTTAAAGCTCATTGTTTTTCCCGGAAAAATAGTAAGAGCTGAAAGATTATAAATGCTTCAAATTAAGACTTTACTAACAATTCATATAATGTTTATAAACACCCTAATATTCTGTAAATCAATTCATATTAGCTTGATCTTGAGTTAAGTAAAAAGTCATGAAGGGCTAAACACATCCTTTTAGCGAAGGTGCTCTTGTAATAATTTTTTTAACAATTTTTAAATCAAAATCGAGGTGAGTCTAGTTAAGGAAATAACCCTAAACCATTTTAAAAGAAATAATAAAATACAGCTATGTTAAAAAAACTATTTTTTCCCTTACTTCTAATATTCCTCCTCTCGTGTGATAAAGACGGTGACTTAAATTTCTTTAGTGTAGAGCAGGATAAAGAATTCGGGGAACAGGTAAAAACTGAAATCGAAAGCAGTGGAGAATATAATTTGATGTCGAGATCAGCCTATCCTGAAGCATATAGCCATTTAGATCGTATAACCAATACCATATTAAACAGTGGAGAAGTACAACACCTAGACAACTTTAACTGGGAAGTTTTTTTAATTGATGAAGACGTATTAAATGCCTTTGCTACTCCTGGCGGCAAATTATATGTATACACTGGCTTAATTAAATACTTAGAAACAGAAGACCAGCTTGCTGGTGTTATGGGTCACGAAATTGCACATTCAGACAAAAGACACTCTACAGATGCACTTACTAGACAATACGGTTTTCAATTATTACTCGAAATTATTTTGGGCGAAAATCAACAACTATTAAAAGATATTGCTGGTAGTTTGGCCTCATTACAATACAGTAGAAAAAATGAAAGTGAGGCAGATGAAACTTCTGTGGAATACTTAGGAAATACTATTTATAACTGCGCAGGTGCTGCTGGTTTCTTCGAAAAAATGATTGAAGAGGGAAGTACAGGTGGTACACCAGAGTTTTTAAGTACTCACCCCAACCCAGATAACAGAGTAGAAGCAATCTATGAAAAAGCCGATGAGGAAAACTGTAGTACCGAAACTAGTAACAACAGTAGCCAATATCAAGATTTTCAAAATAGTTTACCTTAAGAGTCACTTACATCCAGTGTGTTGGGATCAAAAAGGTATAGAATTCCAACTAGACTGATAATTAGAAAGCAAAAAATAAAAAATTCGGCCAGTGTATTTAGCACGATTCTGTACCATTTTGCAGAGCGAGTAAATATTCTGGCCGTCCATATAAACAGGCCTAAAGAAAACAAGGCAAATGCCCCGATGCTTTCAGGATTCCCTAAAATTAATTCTAACAAGTCCCAGAAAACAGTAATTACAACCGCCCAAAAAGCAAATAAATATGTTACTGAAGTTAAATGCTCAAGTGCATTGTGTTTTTGCTTAAAATAAGTAATATAGGTTGTAAAGGAAATGAGTGGTAGCATCAATACCATAAAGAAAAGTTGAGGGGAAAAAATGGCAGACATTTCCTTAGAAATTCCATTCATATTTACGCTTACACCTAATATATCTTTATCTACAAATACGAGATGAATACCAATAACAAAAAGTGCCAGTGTAAGCATTTTTACCGGACTGTAGTAATAGTTTCGGTTTCCTGCCCAATAGTTTTCAACAACTTGCTTTGGTTTAATTAGCAAATGATAAAATGTAGCTATTAAAGATCTTTCAATAGAAAATATACCTTCTGTTAATTCAGCAAGTATTTCCTTAAAACTCAGTCTTCTACCTGTAATTTTTTGACCGCAATTATAACAGTACAAACCGATTACATCTGTTTGGCATACACTACATTTTTTAGCTTTATTCATGCCCTTTTCCACTTTTTAACTTGAGTCAGAAATATTATATTTAGAAACTGACTAAAGATTTTGGATTTATCTGTAAATGGATCTATTCAATTTCTACTTATCTGCTTTGACTACAATATCTACTTAAGTTAAAGTAAATTAGAGTAAATATGAATGAAAATGGAAACTATTATCAACTACTTTTCTAATATGCCCACAGCTCACAGAACATTCTTGCTAGTGGGAGGACTTGCCTTTTTTTGGATGGTAGAAAGTGCTGTTCCACTCTTTAAGTTGAAATACAATAAGTGGAAACATGCGCTTATCAACATCTTTTTTACACTTACCACAGCGCTCATAAACCTTTTATTTGCTTTCATCTTGGTTAAATCGAGCGACTGGGTGGTGGCTAATAACTTTGGTATTATCCAGTGGATAGACATGCCCGTTTGGTTATATGCCATTGTTGGTTTGCTCTTGCTTGACCTTATAGGTGCTTGGCTGGTCCACTATGTGGAACATCGGGTAAAATGGATGTGGAAGTTCCATCTCATCCATCATACAGACCAAAATGTAGACACTACTACTGCCAACAGGCACCATCCGGGCGAAAGTATTTTCCGCTTTGTTTTTACCACGATTGCTGTTTTTATTGTTGGTACACCAATGTGGATGGTTTTTCTTTACCAAACTTTGTCTTTGGTGTTTACGCAATTCAACCATTCAAATGTAAATATGCCAAACTGGTTAGACGATGCGCTATCTCTGGTAATTTGTTCGCCCAATATGCATCGGGTACACCATCACTATCGCATGCCATACACCGATAGTAATTTCGGAAATATTTTTTTTTTTTGGGATAGGATGTTTGGTACTTATATTAAAGTTGATAATAAAAAACTTAAATATGGTGTAGATACTTATATGGGAGAAAAAGACGCCAACGATTTGGTAACGATGTTAAAAATCCCTTTCCAAAGGTATAGACCAACACCTAAATACAATAAAGAGGAGAAATTATAAATCAAAAACATAAATAATTTAACTTAAACTATTTCATATGCTATTACCAACCAAGCTTCAATTAGCACTTTTGTGCTTTACGATTCCATTATTTTTCAATCAGAAACTAAACCAACAAGCAGCAGCCCAAAAGACACTTACAGCAGGTGAAGTTATCTCTCGAATAAAAGAAAATTTAACATGCGACTGGCGAACAGAAACTGTAGACACTTATAAAGCAGGTACTCCAGAAACAGAAGTAACCGGAATTGCCACTACCTTTTTAGCAACACTCGATGTGCTCAAAAAAGCAAAAGCACAAGGTTGCAACATGGTAATTACGCATGAACCCACTTTTTACAATCACTTCGATGATAAAGCACCTTTAGAAGATGATCCTGTGCAAAAATCCAAAATCAAATTTATTGAAGATAACAACATGGTCGTCTTCCGCTTCCACGATCACTGGCATGCTACTCAACCCGATGGAATTTATAAAGGAATGATTGAGGCTTTTGGCTGGGAAAAGTATCGTGTTGAAGATCAACGAGTTTTTAACATTCCAGAAACTACTGCTAAAAAGTTAGGGAAAGAAATTAGCAAAACTTTCGGTACTGACATAGTAAGAGTAGTTGGTAACCCAGACATGAAAATTAAAAATGTAGGAATGGTATTAGGCGCTGCTGGTTCTGCCAGACATTTTGCTATGCTAAATGAACCTAACGTAGATGCTTTAATTATTGGAGAAGGCCGCGAATGGGAAACGGTTGAATATGTGCGAGATGCAAATTCGGCTGGTATACCAAAAGCACTATTTATTATGGGCCATGCAGACTCAGAAGAATCTGGAATGATTTATTGTGCCGAGTGGCTTAAGGGTTTTGTTACTGAAATCCCAGTGAAATTTATTGAAGCAGGAAACCCATTATGGTCTCCAAACTGATAGAAATATATAATTTCCAGTTAAAACAAGAAAGGGAATCATAAATAGATTCCCTTTCTTGTTTATCTCCTTCCCTTATTTTACTCGTTTATAACTTTAACTTCACTAACCAAAGCATTTAAAACGAGCTTTGTAAGGCTTTCAATTATTCATACTTTTTCTTTCTACCTCGTTTTTTCTGTTGTTCCCTTTTTCGCTCCTCCTCGGGTCTTTCGGGTACATCACCGATTTTTTCTAATAAGGCTTCAATAGCTTCTTCAACTACATCTTGTTGCGTGCAGTAAAGATTACCATTTACCTTTTTATAATATACAATATCTTTAATCGCCTCAATCATAGACATTCTTATTAGAAAAGTCTGGCGTACTGAGCTATTCATATCTACCTGTTTTGGTCTGGCAACAGGCTTTTTTTGCTCAACAGTGGGTTTTGGCCTATAAGATGTTGGTCTCCTGCTTATTGGTTCCTCCTCTTCATATTCGGTATCATCATCTTCCTCAATTTCTTCTGGCTCTTCTCTTTCTGTATTTTTGGCTAGTGATTTTAAAGGATGCTCAGGCCCACCACTTTTTGTAATCACCTTAAACAAATCTGCAGACTTCTTTTTCATAAGTGCGGTGTTTAATTAATCTCTTCTCTATTTCATGCAAAAGACAAAGTCTTTAAATATTCTTGTGCAATTTTCATATAATCTTTAGCTCCTGGGCTTTCTGGTGCATATTCATAAACTGGCTGTCCAAGCGTATAAGCCTCTTGCAAAGCCACATTTACCCTAATCTTCGTGTTAAACACCTTATCTTCTCCAATAAGTGTGTTTACTTCTTGCTCCATGGCTTTAGAAAGTAGCTTTTGCTTATTAAACATGGTAAAAAATGCGCCAACAAAATTTAGTTTAGGGTTAATCTCTTCCTGAATCATATCAATAGTGATTAACACCTCTTTTAAGCCCTCTATGCTAAACTTTTCTGCATTAATAGGTACTAAAACATCTTGTGCTAACGAAAGTGCATTTACAGTTAAAAGGTTTATACTTGGTGGCGTATCTAAAATAATAAAATCACACATTTCTTCAAGATGCCCAATTTTCTTGGTTAATATCTTTTCCCTGCCAATCTTATTTAACATCTCTATTTCGAAACTACCTAAAGACTTCGTAGACGGACAAACCAATAAATTATCATTCACTTTGTGTAATGCTTCTTCAATATCATATTGACTAAACAAAACACCTTCTATTGTTTTTTGAGGTTCATCAAAACCTAAACTGCTCGAAAGATTACCTTGCGGATCAAGATCTATGGCGATAACTTTTTTGCCTAATTGTGCCAAAGCACTACTCATTGCACTAGCACTGGTGGTCTTACCTACTCCACCTTTCTGATTGGTGATACAAATGATCATATATCTAAAAAATATTCTGAATAAAAATTTATTTCTGGATCACTCATAACTGAACTTCAATCAAATTTTAAATCAATACTTGGATTGAGTCAGCAAAGTGGTGTAAAGCTAAAAAATTTAATGTTAATATAATATTAATTAGTAATATTATTACAACTATATTCTCATTTTAATATTATTAATACAATATTAATTACTGTCAGATTTTGATGAATTATAATTTTGGTACAGATAAAAAGAATTTAAAGCTCATTATTTAAGTGTTTTAATCAATTTTTAGAGATTCAACATGGTTAAATCCTATAGTTTGTCAATCATACCCTAAATTCAATTTTAAGAGCTTAATTTCAATCATAATATTAATAGTATTAACTATATTAATTTGAGAATACTTTTAATATAATATTCACAATATTACTTTTTTACTTCGAAATAGAAAGAAGGAGAGATTTTGATGAGAAATTGAAATTCTTATTCTCAAAGCAGGATTTTTTGTAAAGGTGGTTGCAAAAAAAATTGTAAGTTGATAAACAGGAATAGATACTTCTAAAATATAGCTCTTACATTGAAAGCTTTTGCCTTCTGATTTTTGAGTATAACTATTATAGATAAACATATATCCTTAAATACCTCGGTTTAAAAACACTTATAAAATTAAGACGAGTAATTTAAGGCATTGCATTACTTGTTTTTATGCTATCATTTAATCTTTATAGGAGACTTATTAAAAAA